>JAFZWW010000146.1 GCA_017617005.1 Lachnospiraceae bacterium | reverse complement strand
TTATCGCAGGATGAGTAATTTCAAGAAGATAGCGGAAGGCGTGAGCAGGGCGCACGAGCTCATCGGAGGCGAAGAGGAGAATGCGGGAAATCTCACCTCACAGGCACTTAAGGAGCTTTCATCCGTTTCCGAATATGACGATGAACTCACGGCTTTCGAGGAAGAACTCAGATCCGCGGAATCGATCCTTTCAGACCTCCGTATGGAA
The DNA here is from genome assembly GCA_017617005.1 of Lachnospiraceae bacterium. Taxonomy (GTDB): domain Bacteria; phylum Bacillota; class Clostridia; order Lachnospirales; family Lachnospiraceae; genus AC2028. The sequence goes on along the minus strand of JAFZWW010000146.1, from coordinate 2,856 downwards.
CTCGGATCCTATCTGTCGCAGATGGAGTTTGACGAAGAAAAGTTTGCTCTTACCGAGGAAAGACTTAACCTCATCAACAAGCTCAAGAGCAAATACGGAAGAACGATATCCGATGTGCTTGCATATGCCGCATCGAGAAAAGAGATAATAGCAAAGTACGAAGACTACGATGCGTACATCGACGGCCTGAAGGAAGAGCTTAAGAAAGCGGAAGACGAATACCTGAAGACTGCGAAGAAGGTTTCGGATATACGAAAGAAGAATGCACCGCTTCTTGAAAAGGAACTTACGGAAAGACTTAAGGAACTCAATTTCGAGACTGTTGATCTGGAAGTCCGGCTTGAAAAATGCGAGCCCACGGCACGCGGATGTGACGAAGCGGATTTCCTCATTTCGGTAAATCCCGGAGAGGACAGAAAGCCCATTGCGGATGTTGCGTCGGGCGGTGAACTTTCACGCATGATGCTTGCGGTCAAGACCGTTATGGCAGGCAGGGAGGACACCGGAACGCTCATATTCGATGAGATAGATTCGGGAATAAGCGGAATCACCGCATGGAAGGTTGCGGGAAGCCTGGCGCGCGTATCGGAGCATCATCAGGTCATCTGCATCACGCATCTTCCACAGATCGCAGCAATGGCGGATCATCATTTCATCATCGTCAAATCATCGGATGCTTCGTCTACGACAACCGATGTGACCGCTGCGGAGGGTGATGCATCGATAGCCGAGATAGCAAGACTTCTTGGTACCGATTCCGTATCGGAGAGTTCACTTAAAAATGCGAGGGAACTTAAGGACAAGGCAGCTGAAGTCAAAGAAAGCAGAAAGTAATAACAGGAAACGGACACGGAAAATTAATAACCGGTCGGCTTATGAAGGAGGTAAAACGGTATGAGAGTAATGATAATCATGATATGGCTTGCAAGCACCCTTTTCCAGGTAGGACATTATGTTGAAAGTGCACAGCAGGCTCAGCAGATCATGACTCAGGTGGAGGAAATGCCGAGTCTGGATGTTCCCGCCGAAGTCGAAATTGTTCCCGAAGATGATGAATACAGTGAGCTGGTCGGAGACTGGTTCCTTACCATGGCATATCTTGACGGAGAATATCAGTATTTCGACGAAGATTCCGATTTTACCGAGTATCTTTTATTCAATGAAGACAGGACTGTAGAACTTTATGAATATTCCGGCGGAGTGCAGACGCTTTCCGCGGAAATGGATGTTGAATATGACGGTATCTATTTCTCATTCATTTACGATTCGGATACACTTCCCTCAACCGTATCATACGAAGAATATATGGTAGCCAGCGTTTATGATGATGAAATGACCGTTGCCCTTATGTTCTATGATGAAGATGAGTACTATGCAGGCTCGTATACACTGTTTTTTGAAAAGCAGTGATGAGGTTTTTCGTACGGCCGAACAGGATACGTTTTCCTGAAGAGGGGGAGAACTTATGAAGAAAAAATATCTTGCATTGATACTCTCGTGCATCATGTGTTCATCGCTTTTCTTTACGGGCTGCGGAAAGACCGCGGAAGAGCCTGTGATCGAAGAAGATGACGATGATGAAGATGAAGACGAGGACGATGATGACGACAAAGAAGACGATGATGACGATGACAAGGATGATAAGAACGTCTATGTAGAATCCATTGATGAGGAAACCCTTGCCGAGCAGATCAAAGTCTTTGTCAAAAACAAAAAGCTCTGGACGATCACCGGCAATGAGTCTGTAGAGCTTGAAGACGCCGCATACTGCGTTACCGATCTGGACCATAACGGCAGATGTGAGCTCCTTGTCATGACGGAATCGGCATACTCCACCGTGACCGACACTCGTATCTTTGAGATCACCGAAAAAGGAGATGCATTTAAGGAGGCCGACTGGGATTACAAAGGCATTCAGAATGTAAGCGGAAGTCTTATTCCCGATTTTATCTATTATCCTCTTCTGGATTTCTACTTCGATGAAAAAGAAGAGACCTGTCATTATATTCTCGGAAACAGTTTTGATAACGGAAACGGCGAATACGGAAATCTCTGCTGCGATGTGGAGTATTCGAACAGCGTCGCGGATGTTAATACATATCTTTACATCAAAATAAATCAGTCCTACGATCCCGACACATGGGAGTATGATTATAAGTATACATACGGTACTCCGGACGGTGAGATCGAAGAAGAGACCTACAATGATATCCTCAGTCATTATCCTCCCCGGATAGATTTAGAGAGTGTTTATTTCGGAATCTACTACAGGGGATGGTACGACGATTTCGGTGTCATGAACCTGGAGGATTCATTCCTTGTAAGTGTGCTTACCGATTCCTACAAGGTGTTTTCGGGAGAACTGGATTACAGCGAGTTCTACGGTACATACAACGATGTGTATGCTCCCGCAGATACCGAAACATATTATGAGCAGTACATAGGATTCTGGGGATTGTATGAAAGCGAGACAGAAGGAGATGTAAATAACTATACTTCTTCGTCGAATTTCTACAGGAGCCTGGAGTTCGACAACGATTCAAGAGTCACGCTGACCGTATATGACGAAGGCAAGATAGTGCTCGTATATGCTGCCGAAGTCTATATGGATGAGAATATGGATCCGTATTTCGAAATAACCGACAGTTCCATATTGAACGACGGTATCGTGTGCGAAAGATACACCGTTACGGGAATGAATTCCGACAAGGATCTTATATACGTAAGCTTTGATTTTTACGGCGAAGACGGATATCTTGGCGGAAGCAGCCTGAAATTTATCAAAGACTGGGAATAATATCTGAGGAGTGAAATATGAAAAAGAAATATCTTGCAATCCTTCTTGCAGGAATCATG
>JAFZWW010000145.1 GCA_017617005.1 Lachnospiraceae bacterium | reverse complement strand
TGACCGAAATCCTCGATATATTTCTCTTTTCCATCCTTGGTAAGAATACGGTATCTGACGTAATCATGTCTTTTGTCCGAAGCCGTAGTCTGGGCAACTATCTGATTCTCGACCTTGTGAATGTCTTCGGGATGGACCATTCCCTTGAATGTTCCTCCGACATGCTCATAAAATTCCTCAAAGGAATCACAGCCGTAAAGTCTGATGACATTCGGCTCGGCATACAGGATACTCTCCTCCCCTTCAGCTTCATATATGAAAAAGCCGCCGGGCAGACCCGTGGGTATGATACCGCCTGATTTAGTGATGATATAATCCTCTGCCATAAATCTCTCCCCTCATTATATGCAGAAACTATCACAATATTAACTTTTAAAAGAACTGCTTCTACTTCCCGTCTTTGACCGCAGACAACTGATCCTTAAGATCTCTTACCTTATCCTTGATCCTTGCATTTGCCGAAGGTGAGGTCAGTATTCCGGATACCATCCTGCTGCAGGTTGTGTAATCCTTCAGATGGAAGGCAAGCTGTGCAAGCAGATAATCAAGTGTTGTGGAATCCATTCCGGCAATGGGTGAACTCTCGGAAGTCCTTGCCTCCAGAAATCCCCTGTAGGCATTCTCTTCATACTCAGCTTCCTGAGCCTTGAGAGACTCTATCATAGCCTTGTTGTCACCTTCCTGAGTCTCCAGGTATTCACCGTAGCTTCTCATGAGCCATGCGGTCCTGAGACATACATATGCTTTCTCACTCACCTTGCCGCGCTTTACAACCGCACATGCAAGTGCCAGCTTGTAACGCTCAAGAGCCTGCTCGAAGGAATAGGTCTCATCGTCGTATTTGGTAAGAACGACATTGCTGCTGATCTGCTCCTTGATCATCTTGACCTGTGTGGGAAGAAGCGAAGTGAAATACCTTCCCAGTGCGGCATATCCGCAGATGGGGCAAAGGAGGACATCATATTTCTCGGCCGCAAATCCCTCGTAGATGGGACGGAGGTCAAAGTCCGTCTTCTTGAGCTTGGCCTTTCCGGTCTTCATTATCTTGGCGCTGAAAGGCTGATCGCATACGGGGCACTTGAAGCTCTTGTCATAAATGAAGTCCGTTTCGACAAACTCCGGCTCCTTATGCACATTAGCCTCAGCGGCTGCCTTTTCTTCTTTTTTTTCTTTTTCGAAGATATCTAAATTTTCAAGTTTTCCAAGACCAAGGCTTTCAAGCCCGGATAACAGACCGGCCATAACATCCTCCAAAAACTAATCTGATCAATTTGATGCGGGAAGGGTAAATGAACTCTTGAGTCCCACGATACGGTTGAAAACAAGCTTGTCTTCCGTTGAATCCTTGCAGTCGACAACGAAGAAGCCGTTTCTTACAAACTGGAATCTGTCAAAAGCCTGTGCACCTGCAAACGCGGGCTCAAGCTTGCAGTTATCGCATACTGTAAGGGAATTGGGGTTGAGGTTGACGTTGCCGTTCTCGTCATATACACCCTTTTCCTCATCAACGAGGTTCTCGTAAAGCCTTACCTGTGCGGTGATGGCACTCGATGCGGGAACCCAGTGAATGGTACCCTTTACCTTACGTCCGTCTGCGGATGTTCCTCCCTTGGTCTCGGGATCGTAGGTGCAGTGAACTACGGTAACCTTGCCGTCCGCATCCTTCTCACAGGATACCGCGGTTACGTAGTATGCGTTCATGAGTCTGACTTCGTTGCCGGGGAAAAGTCTGAAATACTTCTTGGGAGGCTCCTCCATGAAGTCATCTCTTTCAATGTAAAGCTCTCTTTCAAAGGGAACCTGCCTTGTTCCGAGCTCTTCGTTCTCGGGGTTGTTGGAAGCGGTTACCATCTCGCTTAGTCCCTCGGGATAGTTGTCTATCACGAGCTTGATGGGATCGAGAACAGCCATGTAACGCTTTGCAACGGGCTTAAGGTCCTCTCTGATGCAATATTCAAGTGCGGCATAATCGGCGGAAGCCTGGGACTTGGAGATACCGCAGAGCTCTACGAACTTTCTGATGGAAGAAGGAGTAAAGCCCCTTCTCTTGAGAGCCGCGATGGAAACAAGTCTGGGGTCGTCCCATCCGTCAACGGTGCCGTTTTCAACGAGCTTCTTGATATATCTCTTACCGGTGACGACATTGGTAAGGTACATCTTGGCAAACTCGATCTGTCTGGGAGGATTGGGATATTCAAGTTCCTTTACAACCCAGTCATAAAGAGGTCTGTGATCCTCGAATTCAAGTGTGCAGAGTGAGTGGGTGATCCCCTCTACGGCATCCTCGATGGGATGAGCGAAATCGTACATGGGATAGATGCACCACTTGTCACCCGTCCTGTGATGGGTCATATGTGCGACACGGTAGATGACAGGGTCTCTCATATTGATGTTGGGAGATGCCATATCGATCTTGGCCCTGAGGGTCTTCTCGCCGTCGGCGTACTTACCCTCCTTCATCTCTTCGAAAAGAGTGAGGTTTTCCTCGACGGATCTGTTCCTTCCGGGATCGTCCTTGCCGGGCTGCTCGAAGGTTCCCCTATACTCCCTGACTTCGTCTGCGGTCAGGTCGGATACATATGCCTTGCCCTTCTTGATAAGCTTGATCGCACCTTCATACATCTGATCGAAATAATCGGATGCAAAGAAAAGCCTGTCCTCAAAGTCGGCACCGAGCCACATAACGTC
>JAFZWW010000144.1 GCA_017617005.1 Lachnospiraceae bacterium | reverse complement strand
TCATGTAATAGCCTCCTTAATAGAATGTGAATGATTTATCATAGATCTTCCAGAACTACTTAATAAAATCACGCATCTGAGTAGAAATTATACTATTTTTCGATTATGCCCGCAATGGGCAAAGGGGCTTTTTGGTCTTTTAGGTCAGTATTCATGTTATAATCCTGATATCGCACATCGAAAGGAAAACCCATATGAAATTCATCTCTTGGAATGTTAACGGACTCAGGGCTTGCTCGGGAAAAGGATTCGCAGATTCTTTTGCCAAGCTGGATGCGGATATATTCTGCCTCCAGGAAACAAAGCTTTCCGAAGGACAGTTTGAACTCGACCTTCCGGGATACCACCAGTACTGGAATTATGCGGAAAAGAAGGGTTATTCGGGAACCGCGCTCTTTACGAAAGAAGAACCCATATCCGTCACATACGGGATCGGTGTGGAAGAGCACGACCATGAAGGGCGTGTGATCACCGCGGAATTCAAGGATTTTTATTTCATCACGGTCTATGTTCCCAATTCACAGAGAGAACTCGCCCGTCTCGACTACAGAATGAAATGGGAAGAAGCATTCCTTGCATATATCCTCAAACTGGAAAAGAAAAAACCGGTCATCTACTGCGGCGACCTGAATGTTGCACACAACGAGATCGACCTTAAGAATCCCTCATCCAATCACCACAATGCGGGCTTCTCCGACGAGGAAAGAGCTGCATTCGGCAAGGTGCTGGAAAGCGGATACATAGATACGTTCAGATATTTCTATCCCGACAGAAAAGAGATCTACTCCTGGTGGTCATATATGTTCCACTCAAGGGAGAACAACGCGGGATGGCGCATCGACTACTTCGTAGCTTCAAAGAAGCTTGAAAAGAGACTCGTCAGTGCAGACATCCACACAGACATCATGGGATCGGATCACTGCCCTGTCGAACTTGTGATAAAATGAACCACTTACTCCAAACCATATAAAAAAGCGCCCATTGGGCGCTTTTTAAACTCATCGATATTAACTGGATGACTTAAGTGTCTCTAACATTTTTTTGAAGCATTCGCAACATCCATCATATAATTCTACGTTATTTTCTTTGCAAATAGAAACCTTTTTGGTTCCAGTAGGTACTGATAAACCCTGTGGATCAGTATGGTTGCTGTTTGTTGCTAATATGTTTGCGGGCATCACCTGGATTGTCCAGTCTCCGTAGAAGACTATTAAAGCTGTAGCGTCTGCTCTTTCGCATTCGTATCCATCTGAACCAATCCACATAACGTCGCAGCCATTATCTAATGCGTAAGCTTCAATATTAAAGTAATCATCACCTTCCCAATAATCCTCAAATTTTCCAGAGCCATTTGACACTGATGTCTGCCCGGCGTCAACGGTACTTGCTGAATCATCTGCGACAGATGCAGATTCATCACCTGTGCTTGACGTCACGCTCTCGGAAATGGGGGGGCATCAACACTCGTAGATTCTGCAACATTACCGCCACATGCAGTCAGACCAAGTGCCATGATGCACGCGCAGAGACTTAATGCCATTTTTCTTTTCACTGTTTTCTCCTCCTTTTACAATGAAAATTTTTGACTGTAACAAGCTTCTTTTTCATTTAAGTACTCAACAAAATGAAGAATATCCATTTCGTGATACTTGGAATATATTGAGAAGACATCTTCTATCGGTGCAAATTCATTGATATACCGGAACGATCTTGAACTGTACCACTGGTAATATGCCAGACTCCATCCTGTCCAATACTCCGGAGTTCTGTCAACCGCATACCTGTTATCTTTCAGCGGAATTTCTTTATGATCATTTATTACGCAATACGCCAGTTCATGTCCCGACATTCCGGCGATAACGGAGGACTCGCCGTTTTCAAAACGGGACGCATATTGAGAATGCAAAAAAAGATCATAGTATTCGGAAAGCTTATAACCATATAGATTGACTGCGCAATCCAACATATGAGCAAGGGTTGTTTGTGCCTTATAAAGAAGATTCTCATCGTATGCGCAGATCACCACTTCTCTCCTTTTCTATAATACTCCCTGATACAAAAGCATTTCACTAAAAAAATCTCGCAACGCAAAATAAAGCTTAACAAGCAAATTAATAAGCATAGCTCAGTCGGGATGAGCGTTCGCCTCACACGCAAAAGATCAGGAATTCGCCCCTCTTGCTTCCATTTTTCTTGAAAAATTCCATAAAAGTGTTATTATAGTTAAAGGAAAAGCACCCACTCCTTAGTGGATGCTCCCGATGGAGATTAAGATGCTCTTACGAGCAACACCTCTCTCGTTTGCAGACGAGAGAGGATTTTTTTATTTCCGCTTACTTCTCTTGTCGAGAAAGTTCAGCAACGCTACGGCCAGCATACCAAGTGATATCAGTGAACCGATAACTCCCAGTATAACCATAATGGTTTCATAGACTGTCATAAGCGCCACCTCCCTTCCTATGTATTCCGGAATGCCGGTCATTGGCTCGGGAGGCTACCACCTCGTCGTGGGTACTTTCCTGCATGGTCTCCCATGCAAACCAAAAATATCATCGCAGTAAATTCTTTTCAATCAAACAAATTATTAAATTATAAAGCGGGACTCGCAATGAGTCCCGCTTTACATTGCATTCTTCCGGATCATTCCCCGAGATATTTATACAAAAGTCTGTACAGTTCTTCAGCTTCCTTCTGCGTAAGAGAAGATCCTTCCGATGCAAGTTTCGTCGGAATATCCTTGCACTTTTCCTTAAGGGCATTTCCCTTATCTGTGATGCTTATCAAAGTCACTCTCTCATCTTCCTTGGAACGAGCTCTCGTGATATAGCCTTCTTTCTCGAGGTGCTTGAGAAGCGGCGTCAGCGTTCCGGCATCCAGATGAAGTAACTTTCCGAGCTGTCCCACATTCACGCTTTCCTTTTCCCAGAGCACCATAAAAACAATGTACTGGGTATATGTAAGACCGAGCGGTTTCAGATACGGTGTGTACGCCGCAACTATCTTCCTGCCGCACGCATAAAGCGGAAAGCATAACTGATTCTTAAGTAAGAGCTGTTCATATTCCTGCGCCAATTGCGGATCCTCCTAAATAAGTTCTTCAATGTACTTATCTATTTTATCCATTTTCTCGGTAGGTTCAAATCTTGCGACAACATTACCGCTGCGGTCCACGACAAACTTGGTGAAGTTCCATTTGATCTCCGGATTGTTCTTGTAATCCTTGTCGAACTTGGAAAGCATGACATTCATCGCAACGGCTGCGGGACCTTTGCCGAAGCCTTCAAAGCCCTTCTGCTCTTTCAGAAATTTAAAAAGAGGGATAGCATTCTCGCCGTTGACATCCGACTTCTTCATCTGGGGGAACTGCGTCTTATATTTCAAGGTGCAGAATTCATGGATCTCCTCATCGGTACCGGGAGTCTGTCCCGCAAACTGGTTGCATGGAACATCGATGACCTCGAACCCTCTGTCATGATACTTCTCATACATTGCCTCGATATCCTTGTAATGGGGAGTAAAGCCGCAGCCCGTCGCGGTGTTGACGATCAGGACAACCTTTCCTTCATAATCCTTCATTGATATCTCTTCGCCTGCTGCCGATGTAACGCTAAGATCGTAAAAACTCATAATGATTTCTCCTTTCACAAAAATGTGGTTTGCCTTATCTTGCATCAGATTATATTTTATCAAATATACTTTGTCAACGATCTTTGCTTTCCCTTCAGAAACTGAACGTTTTTTTTGGCATTTCACACTTATTGACACTATGTCATTGTCTGCCTATAAAAGAAATTCTTCTTAAATAATGTAAAAAACACGCCAAATGTGTCCGAATATGGTAAAATAATGGGGTTAAAAAGCCGATATATACCGTGAAAAGTATGGCTTTTACACCAGGGGAACTTATGAGGGAAAAAGTATCGCTTTTAAAATCTAACAGAGGTGCCAGTCTTGTATTGGTATCTGCTTTCTGTGTCATCATAATCGGAATTGCGGTCACCCTCACGGTGATCAGTTCCCTTCTTTTATCAAAAGCAAATTCCGTAAAGAGCCAGGGACAGGCATATGAGCTTGCCAACTCTTTTTCATCGCGTATCGAAGAACTCATTCTTAACGAATCATCATCCGGAAATAAATCATGTGTCGATCTCGACACCTTTATACCTCTGGGAAGCAACGAGGGAGACATCATCCCCACAACATACGGTTTCGACGGCATTCCCGATTCTTCCGTAACCGCACATATATCAAGGGATGCAAACGACGGTCATTATACCCTGACCGTTACGGCGACCGCCGCGCGCGAAACTTACATCAGAACCACCGAATACACCGGAAACGCTTCCGGCGGATATGACAGGAAATAATACCGGTATGAAAAGAAGACATTCAGACAATTTCATACTGAACAACAAGGGCGAGACACTTGTGGAGATAATGGTCGCGTTCATCGTTCTGATGATAGTGATTGCCGCATTCACGGGTGCGATAAATGCCGCGAGCGCTTCGGTGAATAACTCGAAAGATATAAGACAGAGAGCTGACAACGACTACACCGCACTTCATGAGTCACTCAATGCGGAGAACCTGAGTCATTCCGTCGGATCAAACAGCAAGAACCCTTCGTCCCCCAAAACCTTCACCATAACGGGAACGGACGGAGACATCACTCTTAAAGCATATCAATATGAATCGGGCGAAACGGTTTACTGGGTATTCAGATGATAAAAAGGCTGCATGCAAAATCGCATAACCGTCGGAACGCAGGCTATACACTCGTAGAGCTTCTGGTATCCATGACTCTTACCGCGATCTTTGCGACCGCTGTTGTAGCGATCATGCCCTCCGCGACCAAGATCTATATGCAGATTCAGGACACGAGCAGGGCACAGGTTGTAGCCGACATGGTAGTCGATGCACTCAGGAAAGAATGCGCGGATTCCTATATAGACGATTTCGCATCCGTAAGGATCATCAACGCTGCGGATTCAGATGAAGGAGACAAGGATTTCCTGAAGATATTCGAGACCTCTCCGCTGCGTTTTGACAGCGAAGGAAATGTTCTTGTGATAAGAAAATCCGCCGGGTACTGCGAGACGATCTATTCCGGCATCAATATCTCCGGAACAAATTATCTGAGCGTACATGAAGACGACAGGATCAACGGAACGCTCAGGGAAGAAAACGGAATTTCTTCAAGAGCGGTCTACAGACTGTTTCCCATTGTAAACGGAAGTGCGACTCCTTCAAACGAAACACTTCAGGGATATGTTCACTACGGGTATTACATGTGCGGAAAAGCACCGAAGGCTGTTACAACCTCGGGAGGCCCCAAGACGGTAAATTGCGTTTTCCCCGCATCCAGATACGATTACACCAATCCGTTCACAAATGATGCATACAACGGCTATACGGTAAAATTATTCTTTTCCGACCTGAAATATACCGTGCCCGCGGATGCTGCGGAAGATAACGAATATACAAGAAGACCCACTACCGTCCGTGTGACGGTTAACGTTTACAGATCCGATTACGGCGGGCAGTCGGACAACAGTCTGTTATATTCACGTACTGCACTTCTTGTATTTGCAGAGGATACAACAAAATGATCTTTTCCCGAAAAGGAAAAAAGAATAATTCCGGCTTTACGCTCGTGGAAATGGTAGTAGTCCTGGTCATACTGGGAATACTTGCTTCCGCTGCGGTCTACGGCATCATCTCGTATATCAACATGACACGTTACAACAACAATCAGGAAAACGCCGAGACCATCTACCAGTCCGCTCAGGCTTCCCTGAATCATATGTCCGAGAACGGAACACTTGAAGGCTGGGCAAAGAGCCTCACCGAAGGACTCGGTACACCCGACGGATATGACAGTGACAATCCCGCAGGTTTCGAGACATCGGATAATATCTACAACAAAGCATATTTTGATTTCTTCGGAAGTGATACGGATACCACTTCTCTTCCCGGACAGTCCGCACATATGAGGTATGCGGTAACATACAGTCCTTCGTACACTCCCGGCGCAGGCGATGCACAGAGCAAATGCATCTATGATCTAATCCTTCAGGATTTTAAAGCGACCGACATCCTCAAGGGTATGATCACCATAGAGTTCGATGTTGAAAAAGCTCTCGACGCTTCCGGAAATGTCAGATACAGTGCAAGTGTTTATTCTGTCTTTTACGACAGTAAGAGAACGTCATGGGATGCCGTTGCAAGGAATAACATCGGCACCCTGATCGTGCCCTTCAGAAATGAAGACTACAGATATAACACCAGCTTCATTGGATACATAGCCGGCAGGAACGGACAGATGGTAGTCGACTCCGTCTTCGTACCCGCGGAGGCTGAGGTCGGGGAATTCTCACTCAGAAACGGCGAGACCCTGGATCTTACATGGTCACTCAGACAGGATGATGAAGCAGTAACCGGAAAGCCGGAGCATATACATTACACATTCGCCCTTTATGATGCAGATAAAGATAACATTCTGAACCAGAAACCGTTCAGCTATCTTGTTGTGAATGAAAACTCACTTTTTGAAGGCATACCTTATCAAGCCTTGTACAGCCAGAGTTTCTGTGAACTGCTCAAATTCACCGACAGCAGTAACCCCCTTTATCTTGCAAAGGATGAATTTGCATCCAAAGAAGGCCTGACCAGAACCCTCTCTTACAACACACACGGTGGCAGCAAAGATTTTGTCGTTGTATATACCAAGGAATCCGTAACCGACAAGCGCGGAGTTCCCCTGACCGTTTACAGGGCTTCCATCCATACCATAGGCAAGGTGTATGTCCACAATGTCACATCAAACACCGATAACTTTAACTACAACAACGAATATAACAATCTGACTTCGAACAATTTCTATGAGTTTCCTCTCACAATCTCCTACGAAGTATATGACGCTTACGGAACCACTATCTCCGAAAGGCTTTCCTATACTCTTTCGCTGGATGCTATGATGGGAAGAAATGTCATCGACTTCGCCAAAACAGGCAATTCAACAACCGAAAGACTCTACAATTTCAGCATCAACAGGCTCCTCAACGGAAGCACAACTTCCCTCACCGACAACACTCTTCCCGTCAATATGTACGTGTCCATGCAGGCCGAAAGCGACAATTTCGGAACGGCACATGCGGCATTCAACGGCCCGACCGATTTCAGTTCCGACTTGGTCATTGCCGACCGTGCACTGGACGATCCGGTTTATTACGTATCCGAAGGAAAATACAATTATGTAAGAAATGCCGCATTCCGCGAAGCAGGTGCAGGACACGCGGTAGTCAATACTTATTTCGGAGATCTCGGAGAAGGCAGTGACGGTACCAAACCCACAAATGAAAATAAAAACGGAACACTGCTCTCAAATCAGAATTCCGTTATAACCTGCTACCGTCATCTGTACAACATACGTATGTTGGACAGACACTCTTCTTACGACAACTATAACTATAGCATCGTAAGAGATCTCAACTGGTATACGATTGATAAGCATCTCGGAACGGAGAAATACTACAGCGACGTAGTGGTTTATTCTGCGCTCTCGCATACCAGCGATCTTCAGAGATACTCTCCTCTTCTTGTTCCCGCACCCGGCAGCGGAAAATACTGCGGCGATGAACTGGGAGTTGTTTCCTTCCCCACGCTTCTTGAACTGAACGCAAAATCAACTCTGGTTGCAAAAACGAATGATCTTACAGGTGAGACCTCCGTCATCAACAATGTACAGATGAGAATGTCGTCATTTTTTGACAAGAGTTTTAAAGCAAACAATCTGTTCGGATACGGATTGATAAATATCAACTATGGAACCATCATCAATATCCGTGCAAACGGACTGACTCTCCTGATCAACAACTTACCCGAAGGCGCACCCGACGACAGGGCGGATATTGCAAATGCAGTCTCGCTGATGCTTTCGGGTGAAATAGACTCAACCGATGAGGGAGCTTTCCATGGAAGTAAACCCATAGGAGGCCTGGTCGGAACCAATGCGGGCACGCTCGGTTCAAATGAAGATCTTCCCGCAGAAGAAAATACGATCCGATTCAGCAACTGTGTCACCGCATCACTGTTCACGGATGCATACGGCAACTGGCATCTGTACCGCCTTACCTCCTGCGGCGGAATCGTCGGAGATAACGGAGGAACGGCGATGGGTACATATGAAGGTTATATGTACGGACACATTGAAGCAACAGGACATTTCGTATCCGCAAACAGGCTGGATGTAGGAGCCGTCGTCGGTTATACGAGATCGGACATAGATGCGTTCATCAAAGTCGACAACAGGGAAAATGATCCCGACAAGATCATCGTTGATCTGGGTTCTGTATCATCCATGCTTTATTGCACAACCGATGCGATCGGCGGTGCGATCGGAAGCACGTACAATTATGCCAATTTCCGTCAGGGGCCCGGACTTGCAACTCTCAATGTTACGGAAGGCGGTGACGGAGTTATCGCCGTAGCCGAAGATCCTCTGTATAACAGCCCGAATATTTTCAACAGACATGAATATGCAGTAGACGTCTATCTCGATGATAATTCTTACATAATCTGTAAGACGGATGAAGAGCCCAAGGATCCCAACCGTGAAGCAGGTATCGGCGGTGCGGTAGGTCGTATCAGGCAGTACGGCGGCGGCGATCTCAGCATACATGTAGTCAACAACGGCGTAATCGCATCATCGAACGGAACACACTATGTAAAGAATCTCGGCGGTGCAATTGGAATCATATGGGAGGGTTCAGTTTCCAATACTTACATATCTGTTTTTAATACGCAGTACAGCCGGATAGGAACATATAATGGAAGCACCGCTTACGGATATGCTCACACCACCGGAGGCGCAGTAGGCAAGATAAAAAACCTCGCCCGAACGGATGATACAAGTAATATCATCATCTCCGTTTCCAATAACGGGGTTATCATCGGCGACTGCAGGCTTAAAGATGCCAACGGTCTGGATACTATCGGTCAGCAGCTTGGTAACGGCAATTGCGATAAGAACACAGGTGGAATAGGCGGTGCAGTGGGTGCGATAACCGGTGCCCAAAATACGATCCCCATCTGTAATATCCGCGCACACAACAACGGTATCCTTCGCGGATACACCACCTCTTACGAAATTACCGAAAACAGGTACAAAAACGTCGGTGTCGGCGGAACCATAGGTTATGTAGAGTTCATGCCCAAATCAGGCAACCTGTACTGCTTCCTGGAACAGGGAAAAGAGATCCGTGCCATAGGCAACAATGCGGGAGGTGTTATAGGTTCTCAGACCAATATACTTTCGAATCCCGGAACGAGTTTCACACATATCACCGCAGATCTTCAAAACGGTTCATCCGTCGTATCAACCGCTTCCAATGCAGGCGGTGCAATAGGCAATGCATACAGTGTAACTTCACGCATGCAGATCCGTGCCATCATTTCGGGTACGGTCACAATAAAAGCCAACGCCGATGCAGGAGGAACATGCGGTCTGTTGCGTCCGGGCTCAGGTCAGAACGTAACCAACGATTATTCCGAAATCATACTGCAACAGGGAACGGGCAACTCATTCCTCTATGTCAGGGCATGCAATGAATCGGATGGTTCGTACACTTCCGGAAATGAAAACGCCGGAGGACTCATCGGTAACATCACAGACAATTCCGCTGAACTAAAAACCGCGTTCATTCTTCCGTCCCAGACAAGCGGCAATACCGTGGTCATCAACGTCGAAAGCTTCGATAACGCCGGCGGAATGATAGGTCATATGTACTCCAACAAGCATGTCAATCCCGAAATGACCGTCACACTCCATCCCATGACCGGCATCAAAGCATACAACGATAATGCAGGCGGATGCATCGGTCTTTTGGAACAAAGCGGAAACCAGTTCAGATCAAATATCACGGTAACCGATGCCCAGGGTATCGACTCGGCATACACTCCCGTGATACAGGCAGGCAATACAAATGCCGGAGGTCTGATCGGAGAAAGCAAGTGCCTTTCCAACACATCGTTCACCGGTAATCTTCTTCTCGATTCCACTAACCTTGCGATAATGGCCAAAAGCAATGTCGGAGGATGCTTCGGAAACCTGAAAGAATCAGGCGGCAAGCCTTCTCTTTACGGCACGCTCACGGTAAATTCCCGGAAGGTACTGAGACAGGGAGCAACAACTCCCTCCTGTATTGTTATCTCCGCATCGGATACTGCCGGCGAAAACTTCGGCGGAGTTATCGGATATGCATACAATGTCAACATTTACGCCGCAATATCCTGCAACACGGAAATGATTGTCATCTCCGGCATCAACAACGTAGGTGGTTGTATCGGCTGGATGGAGAAGGGGAATTTTGCAACAAGCAGCGGGCATATCGGAAGCATCGCTCTCACCGGAGAAGGAGCAGTCATTACCGGAAATAATAATGTAGGCGGATGTATGGGATATATATCCGAAGTAGGTAATGTATCAAATAATATACTGTTCAAAGGTGAATCCTGCAGTATAACCGGTAACAGCGGGTATGCGGGTGCCGGCGGATGTATAGGAAAGGTTTATAACTGTCAGTTCCAAAACAATTCACTGACAGAATTCAGCGGAAAAGATACAAACGTAACAGGCGGAAATGATGTCGGAGGCCTTATAGGTCTGATGCATCTGGAAGATACATACTATCCCAGAGACAATACGAAATTTACATTTAATGGAGAATCGTGTTCTGTTTCGGGTAACGAAAATGTCGGCGGCTGTATCGGAAGGTTCACCGATAATCAGATCAAAGGCACCGTCACATTCTCTCCTGTCACATCATGTACCGTAAGCGGCAACAACAACATAGGCGGATGCTTCGGAAATGTCACTGCAGGCAGCAAGAACGATCCGTTCACCAAGCGTCCGGTTGTATCGCTCGCAAACTGCAGCGTCACGGTCAGTGGTTCCGGATGCACCGGCGGAGTTATCGGAAGACTTTCGGGCGGCAAAACCTATCAGGGATCTTCCGTAACTCTTGAAAACTCAACATATAATGTCATCTCATCAAACAGCGCGGCTGGCGGGCATATCGGATACATAGCGGGAACGGTCATCGGAACCGGCGCGGAACTTTACATCTACTCACGAAACGGCTCAACATTCAACATTACCGGAAGAGGAGCCGGAGGAATGATCGGACAGGCAGATTCGGATGTATCTGCCAAGAAGATGGTCATAACCCCCGAAAACTCATCGTCCGTAAACGTAAGTGCAACCGGTACGGACTCCGGTGCCGGCGGTCTGATAGGTGTCAACACAGCCGTATTAACACTGCCGAATGAGGACGCCTCTATAGCAACCGCATCCGGACTGAACATCTCCGCCGCAAACGGATATGCAGGTTACATCGCCGGCCTCAACAGCGGTACCCTGAAAGGAACCGGCACTCATACTTACACACTGATCGCAACGATAGGAAGCTGCAAGAATTCCTCCGCTGCTCCCGAAGAAATGGTGATCGGACGTAATACGGGCTCGGTCAATATCAAATACAAGATCAACGGAACAACATACACGTTACCGGCAACACCGTAAAACAGGGTAAACTCATATGGATGACCTGAATGACAATTCTTCAAAAACTACATTTTATGTCGAATCCTTACCGGACCGGATAAAGCGCTTTGCCTGGCTCATAATAGTGATCGCGCTTGTTATAGGTGGAATAGTCATCTGGTCAAGGATCGGTTCCGGTGCAAGAAGCGCGATGGATCATGCCAAGGACATACGCCTGGCCATGAAGATGGTGGCGGTGGAATACTACGGCGGAAAAAGATCGATATACGATCCTTCCACGGAAAGCGGAATGACGGATGAAGCTCTGGCCAAGATCGGTAATGTTGTCCCGATAAAAGGCGAGATCGTCCTTACCGGATGGGATGACGAAAAAAATATTCCTCTTTCCTTTACATACAGGGAAGGCCGCTATCTGGTCGAATACAGGGATATCGGAACCGGTGACGGAACATACGGAATGAACGGGGACTGGAGCGTGTACTACAACTTCAAGGTTCTCGAATATACAGCGGGGGATTAACCGAAAGATTATGGCTGAATACAGATACACCGCACAAAACGAAAAAGGAAAACAGATCAAAGGAAGGATCTCCGCTTCCGACGAAAGAGAGATCCGTAAAAAGCTTCAGGACAAAAACCAGAATCTTCTCTATTACGAAGAGATCTCTAAGAAGGTCGCGCTGAAGCCTCTCAAGAAATCACAGCTGTCGGATTTCTGCAGACAGATGGGAGAACTCATCAGATCCGGTATATCCATACTCAGGGCTCTTGAGATAGAAGGTGCCGATGAGTCGATCACTCCTTATGAGAAGGAACTCTACTCCAGACTTCGTGACAGGGTTGTACAGGGTGTGGCTCTTTCCACGGCCATGTCGGAATTATATCCTGCCTTCCCTCCTCTTCTCGTCAACATGTTCCGTGCTGCGGAAAGCTCGGGTAATCTCGATTCCACGGCACTCAGACTTGCGGTCCAGTATCAGAAGGAAAACGAACTCGAATCGGAAGCAAAGAGTGCGCTGACTTATCCCAAGATCCTTGCGGGACTCATTGTCATCGTAGTCGGTGTGATCTTCGGATTCATAATGCCCCAGTTTGAAGACCTCTTCAGTGAGATGCCGAAACTTCCCACTCCGACGAGGATCCTTCTCGGAATAAGCGATGTGGTATCAAACTACTGGTACATACTGATCGTAGCTGCGGTTCTCATCTGGATATTCGGTGGGATCATTGCAAGAATTCCCGTCGTAAAACTGCAGGTAGATAAGCTCAAGGTAAAAGGACCTCTCGGAAAACTCCAGCAGGTCATCTATTCCGCAAGATTCGCCCGCACGATGAGTTCCCTGTATTCCGCGGGAATCCCCATTGACCAGTGTCTTGCTATCGGACGTCAGACCATCGGCAATTCATATATCGAAACGCAGTTTAACGATGTGATCAAAAAAGTGCAGGCGGGAGGTCTTCTCTCCGATGCTCTGGAAGAGGTGGACGGATTTGTTTCCAAGCTTTCCGCCGTTGTAAGAGTCGGTGAGGAAACGGGCGCCCTGGATTCGATGCTCGTAAGTGCCGCAGACAATCTTGATTTTGCATCCGAACAGGCCCTGAAGCGTATGGTCAAATACGTCGAGCCTGTGATGATAATCATCATGGCCGTGATCGTCGGAGCCATCATGATCGGCGTCATACTTCCGATCTACCAGTCCTATTCAACCATCGGCGCAGGTATGTAAAAACCGAAAAAATATTATTGTGGGAGAGAGAACATGTCCATATCGGTATTTTTTTCAAACAGAAATATCCAGATCGTAGTGGGAAAGAGCAAAGGCAAGTCGATCTACATCGATCGTCTCATCGAAGCACCCATGCCCGAGAATGCCATCCTGAACGGTGTCATCATCAATGAAGGCGGGGAAGCCATTACAAGAAAACTGAAGGAGATCTGGGAAGTAAACAATCTTAAAGGTAATGTTGACCTTATAATCAACAGCCCGCAGTTTATTTCCAACCGCATATCAATGCCTGTTATCTCCAAAACGGGAAAAGCTACCGAATATCTTGAAAAGCAGGGGGGCTCTGATGAATTCGTAAGATTCGAATCACCCCTGAAGGGATGGTATCTTCTGAGTGTCGATAAGAAGGCTAATACCCAGCAGGTTGTCACCGAGGTTGCCGAGCGTAAATTCATAGAAAACTATATCAAGATCTTTGCGGACGCAGGCATCACACTCGAATCGGTTCATGACGGTGTAAGCCTTGCCATCGAGATGCTTTCAGCATGCGTCAAGGGATCTACAGCCATCTATCTCATCCGTGACGCACAGATGCTTGTCACCATCCTCTACGAGAACGGACAGTACTATTACAATTCCACAAAGCGTCTGTTCCAGGAATCGGGGACTCCCGAGTTTGCGGCAGAGATAAGAGGAAGCATTTCCGGAATCAGGCAGTTCGCATCGTCCAAGCATCTTGCATCCGCGATCACCGATGTTTATTTCGGAGGAATGACACCGGATGAAGTCGGAACTCTCCAGTCATACCTGGCTGAAGCCGAACCTGACATAACAGTCCACGGAACCGTGGCACCCGCACACATCCATTTCAAGAAATGGAGTGACAGACTCTCATCCTTCATATATCCCATCTCGGGTCTTGTCGTTCCCGGGACAGGTTTTTCCGTACTCAAAGCGGTCAGGCAGAACGATGAAACCTTCACGAAAAAAGTTGAGATTGCCAGGAAGTCCGTTCCTGTCATTATCCTCATTGCGGCACTGGTTCTTCTCACCGGTTTCATGACTGCGGTCAGACTTACCACGGCTCACAAGCTTCACCGGATAGAGGAATACAACCAGAGGACGGACGTGATGCAGGCATCGATGGAATATGATGCGGCGATAATCCGTGCGGAATCACTCGGACAGCAGCAGGGCGGAAACGATCTTCTCCGCGAATACATCGATTCATATCCCGTTCCGGATTCATCTATCAATGAAAAGATACAGTCCGCGGCCGATAAGTATAATGTCAGGATAGAGTTCAATTCCTACGACTCCGGCAGCGGAATATTCTCTACGACAGCTTCCTCACCTGTTGTCGAAAACATCAACCGTTTCATAGCCGATCTTATGGATATGGATATTTTCGAGGATGTCGATTATACCGGATATTCATGGAACGATTCCGATGAAACATGGTCCATAAAAGTGATCTGCTCTCTCAGCGGTCAGACAGCAAAGGAGGAGAAATAACTCATGAATCTTAATTCAACACTTACCGAAAGAGATAAAAAGCTTCTCTATATGCTGGTCTTCATAGTGATCATCTTCGTCTTCGGATGGTACATCATAAGACCGCTGTACAAAAACACCGTGGCGGATCAGGAAAGCATGGTCATCGCTTCATCCTTGAAGGCTGCCAACGAGACCAAGGTGATAGGCCTGTCTTCCGCAGAAAATCTGACGGAGAAGTTCAGAAGTGATCTTGCGGATTCCACGTCCGTTTACTACGACTATATGGACAGCTCCGAGATCGATAAACTCGTGACCTCTTACATCTTAAGAAAGGGGCTCAGGGCAAGGGATCTTACGATAGGCATGCCGGACGGATACGTTTCCGAAATGCCTTATATATACTCCGATCTGTCCGCATCGTCAGAAATTTATTATGTTGAAGAATCATACGATACCGGCTTGGAGACTTCTGAGAGCACTGATGAAAAAGAAGACAAGATCAAGAGCTCCGCATATTACAAAGATGCAGTTTTAGGTATGCTTACCGGATCACAGCCCGAAGAAATCACGATAGTTGCCGCGCCCATGGAAAGCTATGCCGCAGGTGTTTCCTCCGCTGACACGACGGAAAGCTCCGGAATCCTCTGCGTAAAGCTTTCAATCGTAGTTGAAGGCGATCCCGCAACAGAGCAGGCGATGATAGACGAGCTCACCCACAATCCTTCATTACGTGTGACCGGATTCAACTGGATCAAACTCGATCCCGTGACTTACGTTCTCGATGACGGTTCAATAGTGGTTGTGGAAAGCGAACTCAATCAGTTGCAGCTTTCGATCAACCTGTATATGAAAGATAAGACCGAATAAGATCATCCGATAAAAAAGGCAAGGGAGAAAATAAAATGGAAGCCTCTTCTTCAACAAAAATCAGAATAGGTGACCTTATGGTCGCTGCCGGATACATCGATCAGGCTCAGCTGGCGGATGCACTCCAGGCACAGAAGGAATCCAAAAAAAGACTCGGCGAGATTCTCGTAGAAAAGGGATACGTTACTGAGATGCAGATGCTCTACACTCTCGGAAGCCGTATGGGCCTCGAGGTTGTGGATCTGTCCACATATCCCGTGGACAGCAACGCAGTCAAGACCATCCCCAGCCAGATGGCATCGAGTTATCTGATGCTTCCCGTGGCATTCAGGGAAGGCACTCTTATAGTTGCAGTAAACGATCCTCTCGATTTCATCAATATTGAGGACGTAAGGCAGACCAGCGGTATGAACGTTGAGACCGTTCTTGCCGAGCGTTCCGCGATTGAAAACGCGATCAATTACTATTATGCGGAAGTCCAGACCAAGAAAGCTGCACAGTCGGCAAACGAATCCGCGATCTCATCCGAGATCCGTGAGATGATCATCGATGCCGGAGCAGGTGCGGACGACGCTCCCATCATCAACCTGGTAAACTCCCTTATGGACAAGGCTTATCAGGACAACGCTTCCGACGTTCATATCGAACCCTTTGAAAAAGAGATCCATGTGCGTCTCCGTATGGACGGTGCACTTATCGATTATATGACCCTTCAGAAAAACGTGCAGGGTTCCCTCATTGCCCGTATCAAGATCATGTCCGAGCTTGATATAGCTGAAAAGAGAATACCCCAGGACGGACACTTCAGGATCAAGATCAGGGATCAGATCGTAAACGTCCGTGTATCCGTTATCCCTACGGTTTTCGGTGAGAAGGTTGTTATGAGAATACTTGCCGGAAATTCCAAGATAGACAATGCGGAGACCTTCGGAATGGAGCGTGACAATTACGAAAAAGTTGCCCGCATGCTCAAATCCCCCAACGGTCTCGTTTACATCACAGGACCCACCGGTTCCGGTAAGACCACAACTCTTTATATGCTCCTTGCATCCCTTGCGGACAGACAGGTCAATATCGCGACGATCGAAGACCCCGTCGAGAAAAACCTCAACCGTCTGAACCAGGTGCAGGTACATCCCACTGCGGGACTTACATTCGATGTAGGATTAAGGGCACTCCTCAGACAGGATCCCGATATCATAATGGTCGGTGAAACACGTGACTCAGAGACCGCTTCCATTTCGCTCAGAGCGGCTATAACCGGTCACCTCGTTCTTTCCACACTTCATACCAATGATGCCGTTTCCACAATAATAAGACTCATTGACATGGGCGCCGAACCCTATCTCCTGTCCTCGGCTCTCGTAGGTTCTGTAGCGCAGCGTCTTATGAGAAAGGTATGTCCTCACTGCAGCCGCGTGACCGGACTCGACGAATACCAGAGAGCATTCGCCGGAAGGGATATGCCTAATGCGAGAACCGCCGTAGGATGCGCTAAATGCCACGGAACGGGCTACAGCGGACGAATTGCCGTACACGAGGTTCTCTACGTCGACAGAGGCGTAAGGAAGCTCATATCCGAGGGAGCAACCGCCGACGAGATCAAAAAGTATGCTATTGAAAACCAGGGAATGAAGACCCTTAAGCAGGCTGGTCTCGAACTTGTTGAAAAAGGCATAACAACAATGGACGAACTCGAAAAGATAGCATATAATGAATAACAAGCGGTTTTCTAAAAGGGGTTAAGTATCCGGCCTCCCGGGCCGATATAATAATCAGCTAAAGGAAAATACCGTGTTTCAAGGAGGGAAAAAACATGAAAAAGAATAACAAAGGCTTTACACTTGTAGAACTCATCGTCGTTCTCGTAATTCTTGCGATCCTTGCAGCGATTCTTGTACCCACTCTTCTGGGATACATTGACAGAGCAAGATCAGAGAAGGACTTCTCAACCGCACAGACCGTAAGAGTCGCAGCTCAGGCAGCTATCGACCAGGCATACGGAGACGGAAAGCTTGCTGACGGATCCACTCCCAGCGGCGGCGCTGCACTTACCATCTCCAATATGGGCGGAACATTCGCAGGAGCTGCTGCAGATATCACCTCAACAGAAGCTTCAAAGAAATATTCCAAGATGGCCTACACTCTTTCGGGTGTTGATTCCAGCAAGGTTACAGAGTTCAGCTTCACCTATGCAAATGGCATCATCACTAATGGTACAGTTAAAATAAGTGGTCACACTTATACTCTTGCCACCGACGGAACCTGGTCAGCAACCTAAACCGATCAACTGAGCAACCGATATAAACAATATGCCGCAGGTCATATGACCTGCGGCATTTCTTTTTATGCTGCTTCTTTGGTTTCTGTCACGTCGTTCCTGTCTTTGTCTTTCCTGTAAAGCAGGGAGTACGATCCGAAGAATAAGAGCGCTCCGATCACGGTGACAAACGCCTCAAGCTGGATATCCGACAGAGTTATAACGTTCACCAAGGTAAGTCCGAGTATTCCGTCCATCGCGGTGTGAAGCAGGATTGCAAGCGGATAAAGCCAGAGCTTCTTTTTATCCTTTGCGGCATAGAATACGATGACCGAAGCACCGGTATGGAACATAACCGAAAAGATCCTTTCCCAGATAGCAATCAGGATCGAACCTGCTGTGATCGACGCCAGCTGCGCGGGAAGTGCAAGATAAGCATCCACCTGGTCGGGCGCTACCGCTTCAACCTGCTGAACGATGGTTGCAAATGTGCCGGAATTGATCATCAGGCAATATGATATATAGGTAATATATGTAATTCCGAGAATGAATACGACTTCAAATCCGCCGTGGCCGAGTCCGTAAGAGATTGATGTCTCCCTGTTCTTCCTCTTTTTAAGGACAGTCTTGAAAGCGACAAACCTTCCCGTCTCTTCAAACAGTCCCGGGAAAAAACCTACCAGAAATGCCCAGAGTACAGGTCTTGCATTAATGAACTGCGAAGCCGCATGTTCCTTAAGTCCCATTGCGGTCGGGAAGATCAGTACATTCTGTATGGGCTTTTCAAGCACTATCGCAAAAAGGAAAAATGCCGCCGCACCGATAAGTATCGTGGTGAACTTCTCTTTCTTTTTGACACACCATACGATCCAGAGCACTGCCGGAACAACAATGAAAAGCACTGTGGCGATGACCATCAGGGCGATCACGTCTGTTCCTATCTTCGGAAAATCATACATATTGAATTCCTCCTTTCGAGGCGGTCCTTATCTGATATCAAATTGATATCATATTTACATCACCGTTGTCAACCCCCCGACAGCGGAATTCTAAGTGGAATTTAGTTTTGCACAAAAGCAGAATTTAGTCTTGCACAGCATCTGCTTCCTTTTTATGCATCAGATGTATGCCGATATGACCTATTCCGAGGATCACCGAAACCGCGATCATTATCAGATTTCCGGAATACAGTCCGAGAAGGAATGCCGCGATAACGGGAAGTGAAGCTCCCGCAACGGGAAAACCGGCAAACGAACGATACATATCCTTAAGGGTGTGATTGCTTACAAAATACCTGATCCAGTAGCATTCATAGAATATCATGAGAACAAAAGCAGCAATCCAGATAATGATCGTCCATCTAAAAAAGATACCCTCGGGAAGCGCTCTTATATGAGGATTGAATGCAGGGAAGATAACAAGGATCACCGTCATCAGGACCTCACCTATACGCTCAAGCAAAAGAAGAACTTTGTTTTCTTTTTCAGATGCGGCCTCATAGCCTTCAGGCTTCATCTTTGCCCAGATGATATTCGGTACGATCAGCATTATGAGGAAGATAAGTCCGGTAATGCAGAATCCGAATTCATAAGGCCCGTGACCGGTTTCATCAAAGGCGAGTGAACTCAGCTTAACGCTGCTGAAGCTTATACCGTCTTCGTAGTATTCCTTAAGCCTGTTGATCATGTTCCACGGATCGGATGGTTCGGTGTGGAAGCTTCCGTAGATGCCCATGATCTTACCGCCTCCACACCTTTCATATGCGGCTATGAAATTGGAGGTCATGCATGATTCCCTGAACTCGCTGATGCCGTCCATTGAATTCTCGGCGGAGAATGTGTCACCCTGCGCGATGTTTTCCAGGGCAAGCTCATACATCTCACTGTCCTTCATTCCGTGGTCTTCAAGATACTGCAGGAATCTGGGGCCGGTAGTCTGATACTGATGCCCTACATCGGTTCCGTAAAATATGGTCTCGGGACATTCTTCCTTTATTCTCTTGTAGAAAGCCTTGCTGTCGGGATTACCTGAAAGGGTATCCGAAATCTCCTCAAAAAAGACATCCAAAAGTTCATCCGAATCCTCGTGCATCCAGAAGTTCAGAAACTCCGCACTGAAATACGGAAGCTCGACGAACAGATTTCTGTAGCCCCTGTCGTAACACTCCTTCCAGTGTTCGAATTCAATATCATAATAGATCTTGGAGCCGTGTGCCTCGCCGTAGAGTCTGACTTGCGTGTCCTGATCCGGATACACATCCGTGCTCTTATCCCCGGCATCCAGCACAAAGCCGGCCGCTACGGTTATGGCCAGAACAGTGAATGCGATAATGCTTTTTATCTTTTCTTTCATCTTATTAACCTTTCGTAAATAACGCTCCCATATAGTTTATATCCCGATACGAAAAAAAACAAATAATAACATTTGCTTTGCGTTGACGGCACATTTAGCAAAATGTATTATTATTACGGTGTTTAAAACACAATATATAGTATTTCGCTTACAGGAGGAGTTTATGGCAGATTCAAAGAAAGAAGTCCTCGGCGAACAGGGCATCTATGATGCAAAAACCCTGGGTACACCGAAAACGCTTGTGCTCGGACTTCAGCACATGTTCGCAATGTTCGGTTCCACAGTTCTCGTTCCAATCATCACCGGCCTCAGCGTTTCCGCTACTCTTTTATTCGCCGGTCTCGGTACTCTTTTATTCCATCTCATCACCAAGAGAAAAGTTCCCGCATTCCTGGGTTCTTCATTCGCATTCCTTGCAGGATACGGTGCGATCTCGGGCCTTATGCTCGCCAGAGAGCAGTACACAACCCAGGAAGCACTCGATGCAGCAGTAGCAGACGGGAAATTTCTTTCCGCATCACATCTTCTTCCCTATGCATGCTTCGGCGTTGCCCTCGCAGGTCTTCTCTATCTCGTACTTGCTCTTCTTTTCAAAGTATTCGGCGCAATGCGCGTAATGAAGTTCTTCCCTCCCATAGTAACAGGTCCCATCATCATGGCTATCGGACTTATCCTTTCCCAGTCGGCTATCAACAGCTGCTCAAGCAACTGGCCCATCGCCCTTGTAGCGATATTTGCTATAATCATCTGCAATATCTGGGGTAAAGGAATGGTCAAGATCCTTCCCATTCTTATCGGTGTAATCGCATCCTATCTCGTTGCCGCCGTAACCGGAAACGTTGATTTCTCCGGCGTTGCCGCAGCTCCCTGGATCGGACTTCCCATCAAATTCCAGGATACCGTATTTGCACTCTTCTCTTCAGCAAGAGATTCCGGAACATTATTCCTTCACACCGTCAATCCGGAGACTAAGGAAATCGTAGTATCATCCATGACCAAGGGCGGACTTCTTCTTACGGCTGCCATCACCATCGTTCCCATCGCGATCGCTACCATGATGGAGCATATAGGTGACATATCCGCTATCTCCTCAACCGTTAACCGCAACTTCATCAAGGATCCCGGACTTCACAGAACCCTTACCGGTGACGGACTTGCAACCGCAGTCGCTTCACTCTTCGGAGCTCCCGCAAACACCACGTACGGTGAGAACACCGGCGTTCTTTCTCTTACCAAGGTATTCGATCCCTTCGTAATAAGACTTGCAGCATTTTTTGCAATCCTCATGTCCTTCTGCCCCAAGTTCTCCGCGATCATCGAGGCAATGCCCTCAGCGACCGTCGGCGGTAT
This sequence comes from Lachnospiraceae bacterium, assembly GCA_017617005.1. GTDB lineage: Bacteria > Bacillota > Clostridia > Lachnospirales > Lachnospiraceae > AC2028. The sequence continues at coordinate 20,718 of JAFZWW010000144.1, read as the reverse complement.
CTCACTTGTCCTCTACGGTATGATCTCCGCAGTCGGTGTAAGAAACGTAGTTGAGACCCAGGTTGATTTCTCCAAGAGCAGAAACGTCATCATCGCAGCACTCATCCTCGTTCTTTCAATCGGAATCAACTTCTCCGCAGCAGGTGCGATCGCATTCAGCATCGGAAGCGCCAACATCGCTCTTTCCGGACTTGCAGTAGGATCACTCGTAGGTATCATCCTCAATGCGGTACTTCCCGGCAAGGACTTCAACTTCAACGAAGATGCAGGCACGGAAACAGGTGCGGATCTCTCCGGAATAAGTGAAAAAGAATTAAAGAAAGAGCCTGCAAAGAAGGAAGCAGAAAAGAAATAATCATAAAGCGAACACTTCAGGCCAAGTGTAAAAGATCAAAAAGAAGGGACGGTGCCGTACATGGCACCGTCCTTTCATTATGTCCTGTGTATTGATCTTTTCCGGAACAGGAATGCCCTTGATCATTATCCCTCAAGCAGTTCGTCGATATTGGACTTATCCGCAACGGAGGATCTGCATCCGATTGTCTCTGCCGCAAAAGGAGTTCCCTCTACGATGTGGTTGTACATAAGGACGATGGGATCGTGACCCTGTCCGAAGGAATCCTGGCTGATGATGGTTCCGATGACACCGTTTCTGATGTAAGGGAAGAGAGCGGGGTTGAGGTCGAAGCCGACAACCTTGGTCTTACCGGAGCGTCCCGCATCAACAACAGCCTTGGCAGCATCCTCGGGGAATCCGTTGGTAAGGAATAGTGCCTGGATGGAGCTGTCCTTCTGGAGGAGGGCTTTGGTCTTCTTGTAAACATCATCGCCCATATCCTCGACACTGACTTCACCTGCGATCTTGATCGACTTGTACGCAGCCATCGCATCTACGAAGCCTTTTCTTCTCTCGACATTACCGATAACGGTCTTGCTTCCCATAAGGATTCCGACATTACCTGCCTTGCCTATGAGTTCGGCAGCTGCCCTTGCAGCCTGCTCGCCCTGTGCGACACCGTCGGACTTAAGGCATGCAAGTCTGAGCTTGGGATTAGCACAGTCACAGTTGAATGTCATGAGCTTGACGCCCTTCTGTCTTGCCTGTTCAAGAGCATCCGCAACGCCGCCGAGGAATCCGGGATAGATGATCGCATCATATTTATCTTCCACAAGACCCTTGATGGTCTGTCTGTTCTTCTCGTCATCGTCACCCTCTGCGGGAATGATGGGAATGAACTTAACCTTCGCATTGTATCCCGCAAGCTCCGTAGCTGCATATCCTGCACCGCGCTTTACGCCGTACCAGAAGTCATTGTCGTACATACTGAGCATTGCGATCTTGATCTGTCTTCCGGACTTATTACGGACAGGAATGACACCCGTGTCAAATCTTCTGAGAAGCTTTTGGATTCCGGAAAGCATACCGTTGAGTGCATTGGTATTTTCTCCGATCTGGATAGCCTGTGCGGTAACCTCCTGGGATACTCCGGCAATCTCGGTGGTCTTGTCATTGATATCCCTTGCGGTCTCAAACAGATCGTTTGCGATATCCTTGGAATGATTGAAGTTATCCTCCATTACAGAGAACTTATCATTGATATCGGTGATCTTCGTCTGGATATTCGTCGAATTGGTATTGATGGTCCTGAATGAGGAATTGACCACTTCGAATGCGGTCTTGCTCTCATTATATGTTTCGGTACACTTTGCGATGCTGTCCACAACGCCCGTGCTGCTCTCCATGATCTCGCTGAGGATGGCACTGATCCTGTCCATGCCTTCCTTGGTCTGCTCGGACATATCGGTCATCTCTCCCGCAACAACCGCAAAGCCTCTTCCGGAATCTCCGGCTCTGGCCGCTTCGATCGATGCGTTGAAGGAAAGGAGCTTGAGCTGTGTACTGATATCGATGATGAAATCACCGACCTCGTAAACCTTCTGGAGCTGTTCGTTGAACTTGGTGAGAGTATCGTTGATCGCGTTAAGGTCTGCGGAAACAACATCCATCTCCCTGTTATAACCCTCAAGGCTCTCGATACCCTCGTCGCTTATCTTCGCGGTTTCCTTGAGCATATCTGTTATCTCGTCCATTGATGAAGCAATCGCTTCAAGCTGAACGGAATTGGACTCGGTCACGGAGATATTGTCCTGAACCATCTCAAGCTGCTGTCCGGTCCTCTCCTCTACCTCGATGGTGTTCTCGGCGATGTGCTCGGTTCCGGCCTTGTTGGCTTCCATATTGCCGGTGAGCTTTTCGATCGCATCTGCAAGGACGACCGTGTTCTGCTTGGTCGATTCAACAAATGTAAGAAGGTTAGATTTGATCAGGTTGAGTCCGCCTGCGATCACATCATTTTTACTCGAAGTGCCGGAAACGGGGATGTCATCGAGATTGATCTTACCCTTTGCCATCTGTCTGGCACTCTCGGCGATCTTCTCCTGTTTCTTCGCATTGAGGATAAATACAAGAACGCCTGCTGCAATGAGCAGAAATTCTATGATGGCGATCACGATCCAAAATGTTGTCATACTCGGGTCCTCCGTAAAAAGAGTTTTTTGGTTTCTCAGATCCTGTTCATCCAAGCCTGTGCGAGTGATGTCCAAAGACCGACATCCTCTTTGAGACTTTCATCTATCTCCACAGGCGGCATTTCGTGTCCTCCGAAGAACTGGTCGATCAGTTCTTCCTTTCTCTTTTCGGACACATTCACGCCTTTCCCCTCTTTGACGCTGTGAACCGCTCTCATGCACTGCTCCATCGTGTAATCTCCGCCGGAAAATCCCCTGAACTGCTCGTCGTTGCAGACGGAAAGTCCGTGGAATCCTTTGGGAAATACATACTGAGCGTACGGCACATTCTTCTTACGCAGCGCCTCCGCAAAAAGATAACTGTTTTCTATGGGGACGAGTGCGTCCTCAAGTGTCTGCCAGATAAAGCAGGGCGGAGTGTTTTCTTTTACCTGCTTTTCAAGTGAGAAATACTCCAGCTCCTCGGCAGACGGGTCGAATCCCAGAAGTGCATGGACCGAATCCAAATGAGTATACTCACCGGTTGTAATCACCGGATATGAAAGGATCACTCCGTCCGGTCTGTTAGAGAAATTATCGTACTCCGGATTGACATCCTTAATATCATCAAAGTGGACCGCAAGGCTTCCGCAGACATGTGCTCCCGCAGAAAATCCGCAGATGAAGAGCTTCTTTCCGTCCACCCTGAAATCCTTCGAATTCTTTCTGATGTATCTGACCGCTCTGGATATGTCGCTCAGCGGCTGCTTCTTAAGCGGAACCGACATCGTGATATCGGTGGTGTAGCTGAGCACGAAGACATTCATTCCGCGTCTGAAGAATTCGTTGGCGACAAGCTCGCCCTCGTGAGGAACCACCATACAGTATCCGCCTCCGGGAACCACGAGCATACAGTCCCTGTTTTCATCATCCGGATGGAGATAACCGAAGACATTGGGCTCAAATCCGTATGCGGCTTCATAGGTGTATTCGCCCTTTGCCCAGATATTCCTGTGAGGGAGGATATCTATTTTGCCCTTCGGCATATCTTTAAGCTCGTATTCGGAATCGGGATAATCGGGAACCCACCTGTCTATCTCAGACTCAGGTACTGCAACCTTCAGCACTTCGTAGTAGGCTTCCTTGGCTTCGCATTTTCCCCTGAACAAAAGAGGATAGCTCGTCTCGCGTCTGAATCCGGAAAGCCAGCTGTTCTCATCGAGAAGGTTCCAGAAGGTCACGCTCGTGATGTTCGCCTTGCCGGACTTCTTCGCATCCAGATAGATCTCGAAGAATTTCGCATATCTTGCCGCCAGGTCATGCATAGAGCTTTCCGAAGGATCGGCATTGTGCATATCAAGCTCTGTGATATGTATCTGAAGACCGAGCTCTCCGTACATCTCGAGAGCTTTCCTATAATTGTCAAACTGAGGGTGGTCCATCAGGAGGTGGGACTGAAGTCCCATTCCGTCGACAAGTCCCTTATCCATAAGAGGCTTCAGGACATTAGCGATGATGAAATCCCTCTTCCAGTCCTGGGAGGTCTCATAATCATTGTAAAAGAGAGCCACACCGGGTGCCGAATATTTTCTGGCAAATTCAAACGCCTTGATGAAGAAATCCTCTCCTACGGCGTTATACCATATGGACTTTCTGAAACCGCCGTCATCAACGCACTCGTTTACGACATCCCATGCATAGATGACCCCGGGGTATTCGGTCTGTACGAACTCGAGAACTCCCCTGATATAGCTTTCAAGCCTTGCAAGGATGGTCTCCCTGTCGGCGATGCCCTTCGACTCGTTGTAATCCACACAGTAGAACCACTTGGGAGTCTGATTATGCCATACGAGCGTATGACCGCGCATTGCTATCCCGTTTGCCTTGGCAAATTCCAGATAGGGTCTTGCTGCTTCGAAATTGAGTGCCGGACTGAGATTGTACTTTGCCGGATCGGATTTGTTCTCATCCTTATCCAGATAGTACATGGGCTTCATATCATTTTCGCAGGTAAAAGAGCTGAACTGCGCCAGAAGAAGCTTCATATGAGCCGGTGTGTGAAGATTCCACTTATTTATCGCGGCTCCGATGCGGAAGTACGGTTCATAGGCGGTCTTAAGATTCATATTCTCTCCTGTATGGCCGGAATTGTGATAATACAAGAATTCCTTTATATTATAATACGTTTTCGCCCATTATTTAATTAAATCTTAAAGAAATAACGCATAGATTCTTAAATTTTTATGTGTCAAAATATGCTTGTGATCACAAAAAAGGAGACTGACCGGACTTATGAATGAAAAAGACAATTCCAAGCTCACAGTGCTCGTATGCGACGATGAAAAAGACATCGCAAATGCCATCTCGATATTCCTCAGATCCGAAGGATATAACGTTCTTACCGCGTCTAACGGAAAAGAAGCCCTTGAACTGGTCGAAGAAGAGGAGATACATCTGGTGCTGCTCGATATCATGATGCCCGTCATGGACGGCGTGACAGCCCTTTCCAAGATCAGGGAGATCAGCAACGTTCCGGTCATAATGCTCACCGCTAAAAGCGAAGATACCGACAAGATACTCGGTCTCAACCTGGGCGCGGATGACTATGTCACGAAGCCCTTTAATCCGGTTGAACTCATGGCAAGAGTCAGATCCGGACTGCGCAGATATATGCTGCTGGGCGGAAACTCCGCCTCCGAAACCGGCGAAGAAGAAATGACATGCGGTCGGATAAAGCTTGTCGACCGCACCAAGGAAGTATGGCTCGACGGCGACCCCGTCAAGCTAACCAGGACAGAGTATGATATTCTCAGATTCCTTATGATGAATCCGGGCAAGGTCTTCACACCAATGGAGATCTACAAAACGGTATGGAAGGATGACACCATGGGATCTGAAAGCATCGTAGCGGTCCATATAAGACATCTTCGCGAGAAAATAGAGATAGATCCGTCAGAACCCAGGTACATCAAGATGATATGGGGAAGGGGATATTTCCTGGAGAATAAACAGGAACGGAAAGGATAAGAAATGAAGAAACAGGATAACGACCTGAAAGAACGCCGCAAGCACGGTGCTCTGTTCTGGTTTATCATATCAGTCATAAGCTCACTTATTTTCAGCGGATTATGCGGTACTTTTTACGCCTTTGCCGAAATGGGCATGTATGATTCCACAAGATATTTCCGCAAGAATGTAAACGATCTGTACCTTAAGGATTACGCCGTATATGCTCTGTCCGATTATCAGGATGATTTCGGAATGAACGAGCTTAAAAACACAAATTTCAGATACGGTGTTTATTCGACAGATGAACCTGCACTGGTGGACCTGAGAAACAGATCGTCATATGAGGTCTGCAATCTTCCGGATGATGTCCTTGCGGCCGACAAATCGGAACTTTTCAGATACAGTGCAACACTCGGAGACTATTCTGTCTTCGTATACAATACCGAATCGATATTTGACCCCTACAGCTACATCACCAATTATTCGTCCTATGACAATATTGATGTGGTTCAGGAAAGACATTCCATCGCCGAAGTGGTCTATATCTGGAATACCGATCTGGCATATGTGATAACCGCTGACGGTTTCTATTTCCCCGTAGGCATTACGATCAGCTATGATGACGGCAGTGAGGAATGGAGTGTCCGCACAGCTGTGGATGAAAAGAATTCCTCATGGAACGATAATGTCGAGAACAATGCAAACATTGTCTTACATTCCGACAACGGTGAAACCTATTATATTACTCCCTGGGAAGTTACCGTATGTACTGCCGATTATCTCAGTGATCTGAAATCAGGCATAAAGTACAACTTTGAAAGTTATGAATCTGATTTCCAGTCCTGGAGCATGATCACATCATCCACCGCGGTCGAAAGACCGGTCACCGGAAAAGACTGCTATCTGATCGCATGCGTTGCAGAGCCCCTGGATTACGAATGTGACGATCTCTTTGCAAGGATCGCGCCCTGGATCGACCTTGCCTGCAGCACCAGGTATCTCGTCATTGTACTTACTTTTGTTTTCGGTATTCTCACACTGGTAAGTGTAGTATTCTTCTGTATCAGATTCTTTGCTTTTATCGCAAAAGGATTTAAAAAGCTCGGCTATCAGTGCAAGGAGAACATCAGACTTACATGGAGACTGATCGGAATAGCATCCCTCTGCACACTTGCGGAATTCATAGTACTGGTTTCGGCAGTTGACGGTTCGGCCGAGGATCTTATAATCCTCGGATGGCTTGTTCAAACCCTGGTTCTTTTCCCGCTGTTTGTAATAGCGGTTCTCCAACTAAACCGCCTTGCAAAAGGCGCAAAGAGAATGGCTGAAGGAAATCTGGAATCGCCCGTAGATACGAAGCACATGTTCTACGATTTCAAGACCATCGGAGACAGCATTAATTCGACCGGACAGGGACTTGAGATCGCGCTCGCAGACCGCATGAAGAGCGAGAGGTTTAAGACGGAGCTTATCTCCAATGTATCGCATGACATCAAGACCCCTCTCACATCCATCATCAGCTATGTGGAGCTTCTGAAAGAGCAGCCCGAGGGAGAACCTGCAAACCGCGAGTACCTCGAAACACTCGAGAGACAGTCGGTCAAACTTAAGAAACTCCTTGAGGATCTTATCGAGGCATCAAAGGCATCCACAGGAAACTTAAAGGCAGAGCTTGAACCATGCAATGTAAACACGGTTCTTCATCAGGTCATCGGAGAATATCAGGAAAAACTCTCCGCATCCGAGCTCGATCTTCGCGTCAGTGTTCCCGAAGAGCCCATAAACATCATGGCGGATACCAGGCATTTCCAGAGAGTCCTCGATAATCTCTTCGTCAACGTATCCAAGTACGCACAGCCCGGTACAAGAGTGTATGTGAACCTCAGCGCAGGTACCGATGAAGCGGCGATTGAGATCAAGAACACTTCCAAAGAATCCCTGAATATGACAAGCGACGAACTTCTCGAGCGCTTTACAAGAGGGGACAGCTCCAGAGGATCCGAGGGTAACGGACTCGGACTCAGCATCGCACAGAGTCTTATGGAACTGATGAACGGAAAACTTAAGCTCGTTGTCGACGGAGATCTTTTCAAAGTCATTCTTCTCTTCCCGAGAATTACAGAATAAACAACAGGCCGCGCTGTGAAAGTGAATCTCAGCGCGGTCAAGCTTTTATATGGTAAAATGACATTATGGAAATAAAACTTAAAAAACGCCCGGGCGCAGAAACGACAACGATATACGAAAGCAATGGTGTTCCGAGAATAAGCTACCTTTCGTTGGAGAAGTATGACTGGCTGTTCAACGGCTTCTCAACAAGGATCGGCGGAGTAAGTACCGGATGCTATGAGAGCATGAACCTTGCATTCACCGTGGGTGATGACAGGGAGAACGTCCTGGAAAACTATAGACTGTTCGGAGAATCTGTTGGGATCAGCCGTGAGCAGATGGTCTTTTCGGACCAGCAGCACACCACCAATGTAATGGAAGTGACCCGTGACAATCTCGGCGAAGGAATCCTCAGACCCAGATCCTTCAAGGATATCGACGGCATTATGACCAATGAGCCGGGAGTATGCCTTGTCACATCATATGCCGACTGTGTACCTCTTTATTTCGTGGATCCCGTTCACAAAGCAATAGCTCTCTCACATTCCGGCTGGAGAGGTACGATAGGAAACATCTGCACAAATACCGTGAGCGAAATGCATCGTTTATACGGAAGTGACCCTTCCGAGATGATCGCTTGCATCGGCCCTTCCATATGTGCGGACTGCTATGAAGTGGGAGGCGATGTTGCGGATGTGTTCATGGAAGAATACGGTCCGGATTCGAAAGTGGTACTTCCCCATAACGGCGGAGTCTCCGGAAAGTATCAGCTGGATCTTACTTTTGCAAATTACCTGAACATGCAAAAAGCAGGCATCCCGAGCGAAAACATCTCTGTTCCCGACCTGTGTACCTGCTGTAACGGTGAATTTCTTCATTCCCACCGTGCTTCACACGGAAAGCGCGGAGGCCTGTGTGCATTTATGATGATAAGAAAGTGACCTACTGTCTGTCAAAATACGCCTTGCCCGAATCGGGAAGGAAATACGTTCTTATATATCCATCCGTAGAGACCACGACAAACTCGTTGGTCTCTTCTATATAGTAGACGTCGTCTCCGTCTTCCTGCTCCGTCTTATGGAGAGCTCTGGGATCCGTGACAACCGCAGATGCCGCAAGTTCATACTCCTGAGCTGAGGCAAATCCCATACTTATTCCGTGTTTTTCGTAATGCTGTTCGAGAAGTTCCTGTGATCTGAAGCAATACATCGGGGCATTGGGGATCTTGTCCTCATAATACTGTGCCGTATGTATCGCAACATTTTGCTGCTCCTGTGCCGACTGGGACGCCGCAGCCATTTCCTTTTCCGATATCCTCACGACCATACTGGATATGACCGCGATCATAAGGATCATCAGCGTAAGGATTATATATACTCTGAACCTCTTCTCCATTAACGAAAAACCTCAACAAAATAGTACCGATCGAGATCAGCCGATCTCTTCGTCGGTCGGCTTTCTGACATTGCCTTTAAATCTTTCTTCGCAGCATCCGAAAGCCTTGTAGTTCTCTCTGGCCTGCCTCAGGCTGACGCTGTTGGCACCGCCCTCAAGATCTTCATCGTCAAACTGTTTCCAGTCATCCTCCCAGAAGCATACGGGACAGATATCGAAGTCTCCCGAAGGCTTCTTTTTAAAGGTATAGCAACCGCAGCAGGGACATTTATATCTGATCTCACCCGATCCCATCATTTTGGCATCTTCAAATACGTTTTTGTCCATAATCAGAGCCTTCCTTTCCACATAGCTGCTTTTCGGATCTTTTTGTTATTTTAGCACGTTTCGGCCCGATTTGGCAAAAAAACGGCGGTGGCCCCAAAGCCACCGCCGTTACCGTATATAAAAGGTCAATATAAGCATTCATAGAGGAGATTTCCGTCGCTGTCGTAGATCCTCTCGTATTCATATCCGTAGGGGTATTCCTTTGCGGGGAATATCATAAGTTTCAGTTCTTCAAATCTGTAACCGTCCTTTGTTACCAGTACCGTCCTGAATGCAAGGTCTTCCTGGTTGCCGAGCTCCTGCTCGATTTTGAATGTCTCGCCGCTCAAGGCACCCGTTGTGATATCCATCGTCTTAAGCTCTTCACCATTGGAAAAATAGGTAATCGTAACAGATTCAATATTTTCGGGGATACTGAAATCCAGCCAGTATTCACCCGTGTACTTCGTTTTTCCGCTCAGGGTATCTTTACCGTCAAAATGACATGAGAACATGGGAGTCGGAATATAATCCCAGAACAGTTCTTCCGGAAAATCTACCGTTTCGTTTTCGATAAGTTCACCGTTTTTTATACTTACAACCGGAACCTGACAATGATCAAACAGGCTTAAGGTTACATTGCCGGTATACATTCCGCCGCCGTCATTTGTAAATGCAACATCCTGTCCCGCAATACTGAGGCTCACCTCTGTTTTATCGGTAAATTCCTTAAGCCACAGTTTAAACTTGACGTCCGCAAGATTGTTTTCAGGCTCCGAAATTTCGTATTCAAAGCTCCTGACAAGCCTTGCTTCATCTTCTATCTGATATCTCAGATTCTGCACCTCACACTGAAGTCCGTTTACTTCGGCATCGAGCTGTCCTATCCTGCTCTGCAGGCTGCTTATCATACCGTTTGCGGTGCTGATCCCCAGATAGGACAGTATCACTATGATCATCAGCACGATCTTGTATATGACGCTTGCAGTGCTCCTCGGCTCGGGGATCGTACTATGAGTATCATGCACTTCTCCCTTTGTTACCTTATCGAGATGTTTGTTATAAGCTATTATGCTGACCGCAATTATGATCACCGCGACAAGCATCATCAATATTATTATCCACAAAATACCTGCCATTTCTTACCTCCGCTTAAATATTGAAAAATCTTCTGAAATCACTGTAATAACTTCTCGTTACATCAACCAGTGTTCCGTCAGACATTGTAAGTATGTATTTCATTGAAAGCGACGGTCTGATCTTCTTTACATGCTTCCTTGCAATGATGACAGACTTGCTCACTCTTATAAATTCCTTCGGATCAAGAAGCGACTCCAGTTCATACATTCTGTCCTGGGAATGATATGTATCCTTCATGGTGTGGATCTCAATATCTTTTCCAAAACTTTCTATGTATATGATCTCGTCTGAGGGAATGTTCACACGGTCTTTCTTTTCATCCTTTACGGAAATGAATGCACAGTGGCTGCCTGCTTCCGTGATCATGTATTCCGCATCATCACCGGTCTCTATTCCGTGCTCGGCGAGATACTTTTCTATGAAGTCTTTCTTTTCGTCCGAAACCGATATTCGGATCTTCATATATCTGTCTTCCTCCTTACGGGGTTATCATAACAGACAAAAAATAAATTGAAACACTTTGGCAATAAGATGCACCGAAATCAGGTATAAGTTGCACCCGGAAGATAGACTGCGAATTCCATCTCACTGTTTTCCGCATCGGAGCGTGCATAGATATCACCGTTTAATTTTCGTGTGATCTCATAGCTTTCAAACAGGCCTATGCCGCTTCCGGGAATACCTTCGGAATTCGAGCCTCTGTAGAAACTGTTGAACAAAAAGGGAAGCTCCTTGTTCGGAACAACCTTCCCTTTATTTTTGACAGAGATAAGATAACCTTCTTCATCCTTGGAGATACGTACGTTTATTCCGTCTCCGTTTCCGTACTTGATAGCATTTTCCATAAGCTGTGAAAGGATGCGGCAGATACCGTCCTTGTCACTTTTTATCATTGCGTTTGATTCGAGTTCAAAAGAATGATGGATCTTCAGAACCTTAAGTCTGTTCTCATATTCCTCTTTAAGAAAATCGATGAGCTCACTGAGATAGAAATTCTGTGCCGACGGCTCGAAATCCACGACTCCGCCCTGTGCTTTATCGATAAGTTCCTTGACTATGGATGCGATCTCATCCGCATTCTTGCTTATCTTGCCCGCAACCTCCGCATCGCTCTCGTTCACCTTTCCGTCAGGCTGATAAAGGCCGGTAGATATCGCGTCCGCATAAAGCTTGATATTCGACACGGGAGTTTTTATCCCATGGGCGATCGTTGTGAGCATGGTAAGATGCTCGCGGCTCAGTTCACCGATCCTTCTTCGGTCGCTTGTAAGGCGATCGCTGAGCATATTGATGCCCCAGGTGAACTTTCCGAAGAAACGGTTCCTGGTCTCGGGAAGTTTTTCGGTGATCTGGTTTTTGGATAATCTTTCGGGATATGATGAGAGTTTTTCGAACGGTCTCAGAATATGCGTGCCGATGTATATGCATACTCCGAGCGTGATGAGAAATGCAGCGGCAATGCACAGCTCTGTAAAGATCAAAAGCCGGGCAAATCTTGATTCGCCGTATTCAAAGACAACAAATCCGGTGAGATTGCCGTCTGTGCGGAGTGCCCACAGCTTCCCATAATCCTTGTCGGGATTGATAAGGCTTACTTCACCGGTTCCGGCCTCAGCTGAAATAAAAAATACTCTTTCGGGAACAGAGTCATTCCCGAATTCTTTTTTCAGATCGTCAATGTGGGAATAATAGATATCTTCTATCGCAGCTTCGACGGCATCCGGAGAGATCTCTTCTCCGTTACCTGAAAGACTGAGACCTATCTCGTTAAAAACACGGTTCATAAGAATATACGAACGGTCTTCATTCTTTTGGATGACCATTGAAAACAGATAATATGCGGACACAAAGAGAAGTGCATAAAGAAGCACCGTAACAATATAGAGTTTCGCCGCTCTCTTCAATTCTCCGTGCCTCCGAACTGATATCCCACTCTCCATACCGTACGTATGAGTTTCGGATTCTTTGGATCGTCCTCAAGTTTTTCCCTGAGCCATCTGATGTGTACGTTAAGACTTCCGAGATCGCTGAAGCAGTCGACGCCCCATATCTCGTCAAAGAGTTTTTCTTTTTTCAGGACAGCTTCGGGATGACGCATCATATATTCCAGCAGTTCGAATTCTTTGCCCGTGATCTGCACGGGCTCATCATTCTTATACACTGTCTTGGAAGCTACATCGAGAGCAATATTTCCGTATGTCAGAAGCTGTCTGTCCTCCGCAAGATCATATGTGCGTTTCATGAGTGCTTTTATCTTGAGTCCCAGAACCTGGAAGGAGAAGGGCTTGTCGATGTAATCATCTGCGCCGACCTCATATCCCAGCACCTTGCTCTGCTCGTCCGTCTTGGCGCTCATCATAAGAACGGGTAGCTTCTGTTCCTTTCTGATCTCCTGAAGAGTTTCATATCCGTTCATTCCGGGGAGCATAACGTCAAGAAGCAGCATCTTGAATGCTGCTTTCCCGATCAGTTCCAGGCCCTCTTCGGCACTCCGTGCGAGCTGCACAGAGTATCCTTCGCGTTTCAGAAAATCGCGGACAAGGTTTCCGAGTTCTTCATTGTCTTCAATTATGAGAATATCAGTCAATCTCTGTAATTCCCCACAAGTATGTATTCGGGTATATCCTCCGCACATTCTCCGATCGTAAATGCCACATGGATATCGCCCGTAGCATAATCTACGATAACCGTATGCACGGTTCCGCTGTTGTGGACATTCGTGACCACATACTGATCCACAACCTCTCTAGCCATTATACCCTTTAGATCGGCAACTGAAAACTTTTCTGTTTCGCTTACCCAGTTATTATACTTTACAAATCGTATCATATTGCCCGGATCACCCGAAAAACCGTCCTGATTACCTACTGTTGCAAAAGAATTCACTATGCACAGGGTATCGGGGGTATCCCAGTTCAGACCATCCATAAGTTCGGAATCCGGCGTCCTGATGACGGAGTGAGCCCTGCCATCCGCCTCTGCCTCAGCGGTTGCATTCTCACAGCAGAAAGCATCATCCTTGTCTGTTACAAGAAGATTATGGCACCAGGTGTAGCTTCCGCTCTCTCCGCTTAGATACTTTGCGGCATCTTCGGCATTATCATATTTTTCGAGCGCATATCTTATATCAAATGTATAGCTCTTCTTATCTTCGTATACGAAAGGCATCCGGTTTACGGTTCCGACATCAAGGATGCCTATCATTACGCCGTCGTCGTTAACCGCAGTTATCATATCAAGAAGTCCCAGCACGCTTATCGCAGTGATGCTGTTTTCTCCCTTCTTCATAAATGTGACGGCATGGATCTGTGTCATCTGGGCAGAACTTCCGAGACTCCATTCAAGATTTCTGAGGGAAAGTCTTTCCCCGCTCACGGTCCTCGTACCTCCTATTGACAGTGCACTACATGCGGTAGGTCTGAGTGCATCGGGGATCATCTGCATTGTAAGGGCTTCGATGTAGCTCAGTTTTCCGTTTTCGAGGTACCCTTCTTCTCCGTCTGCGATGGCCTTCGCAAAACTTTCCACCTCTTCCCTGTATTCGTCCGGAAGATTCGAAACAAGTGACATTATCCTCTTTTCAAGAGAATCATATCTGATATCCCTTCCCGAAAAAGCATTCCTTATATTCTCGAACAGATAAGGCTCAAATACCATCTCGTAATCCGGAACGGCTTTCAGGATCGTCTCTGCATATGCCGCGCCGACTTCCGCAGGTGTGCCTTTTTCATAATCGAGAGTGACATCGTAATACGAGGGGTACTTAACTATGGTGCACAGTCCGTTTTCCGATGTAAATTCACCTACCGCGTCCTCTGCCGGGCTTTCATCGGTATAGTGAGTTGGAGACTCGACATTCATCGAACCCACCTTCACCATCCCATCCGATGTGATCTGCGCGGAGGATGTGCATCCGCATAATGAGAAAAATAATGCTGCCGCGGAGAGCGCTGAAATTAATTTATTAAAACCGGTTTTTTTGGTACGGTTATTCATTACGTATCCTCCATATCCTGATCTGATCCATGGATCTGAACGAAACAGCCATAACGGCCGAGATTATCGTGACAAGTGCTGCAGGCAAAAGAATAAGAACGAATGCCGGAGGTGAAGCTATCTTAAAGGAAACCAGTCCAAGTGCGGCACATCCGATCTTGTTAAACAGCCATTTGTTCAATGTGAATGCGAACAGAAGTGCAAGAACAGTTGAGAGAACTATAAGGATGAGCAGCCTGTAATAATGCCATTTCCTTACCGACCACTTATCGAAGCCCATGCTCCCCAGCATTGCTATATCGGATGTTTCCTCTTCGATGAATATCTGCTGGTAGAGGAATGTCATCGCAAAAAGAGTGACCGCCATGATCATTCCTGTCGCAAATGCAAGCAGGTTGAGGAGTTTTCCGAAAGAATTACCGAGATCGTAATCAAGTGCCTGATCAAAATCCCAGACCAGTATCCTTTCATCCACCTCACGCATTTTATCTATGTAATATGCATGCTCCGATCTCGGAGCATCGATTGATTCGTTAAAGACATCAAAGTCTTCGCAGTACATACCATCATCGGCCTGAGCCAGGAAGAATTCCGGAGTCCTGCTGTTTCCCATAGTCTCCACAAAAGCCGTGATGATGTAATCCTTCTGTCTGGTCTCTACGGTAAATCCATCCTCACCGTATACCTTATATTCAAGTGTGATGACATCACCGAGCTTTGTTCCGTTTGTCTGAGTCAGGAAATGTGATGCAGCAAGTTCATTGGGAAGTGTCGGAACCGTTCCGCCCTTCACAAATGTCATCCTGCTTAGATCAGCGTCTCCGAATGCAATGGATGCTCCGCTTCTTTCACCGTCTATGATCACAAAGCCTGTCTGCACATCCATGATCTGGATATCAACAGGAATACCGTGTTCATTATAAAGCTGCTCAAAATACAGAAACATATTCTTATAGCTTCCTGTCATTTCGATCAGTTTATCCCTGAGACTGTCTTCCGGTCTGATCATAAAATCCCTGTCGGCTCTCGCCCAGTATGTCTTTCTGTATTCATCGCTTACAACCGTATCTTTGATCTGAAACACCAGAAACAGTATCACCAGACCCATCATGTAGCTGACAACGAGAAAGATGTATCTCTTCATTTTACGGATTATATCCTGAAGTGCCAGGAATAACGGTACGGATGTATTCTTCCTTTTGCTGAGTGATACACCCGGTATCTTGCTGAACCTTTCTCCCTTTCCTTCTCCGTGAATCGCATCCATTACCGAGATCCTGTCGATACGCCTTAATGAAACAAATGAAAAGGCGAGCATCAGGATCACAAAAACTATACAGGTGATCACACCGAGAAGGATGATCACATTCTTGTCGGGATTCAGGGTATTGGTGACGAACCTGCTCACCATATATTTCTCAAGCGGGATTCCTGCAATCAGTCCCACAACGCCGCCGAAAACAGCGAATGCAATATATTTTACGACAAACAAGGATTTATACGAAAGCGAATCCACACCTATCGCCTTCATGGTACCGATCTCTCTCTCCTCACGTTTGACCGTTGCCTGAAGGCTGAAGGATATGGCCATGAAGATTAGAATTATAAGTGCAATCCCCATTAATCCCATAAAGATGCTGACAATGAGTGAGATCATGGCTTCATCGGTAAAAGTGTTACTCTTCCCTGTAGTAATGGTATAAATGGTTCCGTTTATTTCGCCGTTCTCATCCATCAGATTTAATCTGTCAGTGATCTCCCATCCCCACTTCTGAAGTTCGGAAACGCTCTTAAACGGATTAACAAGCTTTAAGTCATACTGATCCACCTGTGATGTGAATTCACCGCAGAGTGTTTCGAAATCCTCATCGGAAAACAGAATCTTTGTCATCATCGATGAACTGGGGTCCTTATATATCTCAGATACCGTGAACTGATATATATTGCCCATATCAGTGGTGATCGTGATCTTATCGCCTATTTTGGAATGCGAATCCGAAGCTGTTACCTGAGAAAGAGCCACGCATCCGTTATCCAGAACGATCGGATGATCATGCATATCATATGGAATGTTCTGATCTGAGCTTACGGGTGAGATAAGGAAATAAGTCTGATATAAACCGGAAACTGTTCTTTTATCTACTTTTTCAAAATCAAGTCTGTCGGTTCCCGTAAAAATTCTGTCAGAGATCGTTATCTCGCTGATCTCCGGATGTTCGTGCAGAACACCCAGAATGGTTTCTATCTGACCTTCGGGTGAAGATACACTTTTATCAACCAGCATAATAATGTCCGAAGAATTGCACTTTTCGTATGTCATTTCTATGCCGGCGATGAAGGTATATACAAATCCCGCACTCATAACAAGAAGAGTTGCTGCCAGTATCATAAATATGAATAAGACTATATTTAAAACGACCTTGTCTTTAAGGTCTCTTTTAAGCATTCTTAAATACACTTTACCACCCCATCTCCTCAAGCCATTTTCTGAGCTTTCTTTCCCTGAGTGAAAGCTTCTCTGCATCACTGATCCTGTCCGATCCGTCCGTTGCATTGATCTTTCCGAGTACGAGCTCACCCTGTATATCACCGTCCATAAGATAGATGATCCTGTCGGAGCTTGCCGCAACCTTTTCGCTGTGAGTCACCATGAGAACCGTGGTGCCGGATTCGTTTGCCTTGACCATCTCATTAAGCACTTCCATGGATGCCTTTGAGTTAAGTGCACCCGTGGGCTCATCCGCAAAAAGAACCTTGGGACTGTTGATGAGTGCCCTGGCAAGACATGCTCTCTGGAGCTGTCCTCCGGAAACCTCGGTAATCTCACGGTCGGCCGTCTCTATGATACCGAGCCTTCTCATCAGGTCCTCTGCCTTTTTGTTGACCTCTTCCCTGCTCATTATTTCAGCCTGATAACCGGGAAGTACGATGTTATCCATGATGCAGAGCTTCTTCATCATATACATCTGCTGGAAGATGAATCCCATCTTGATGAGTCTGAGCTTTGTAAGCTGCTTATCGTTCATCTTGGATATGTCATCTCCGTCGAATATGACCTTACCCGCCGTCATATCGTCCATTCCGCTTATCGTATAAAGGAGAGTGGACTTTCCCGATCCGCTGGGTCCCATGATGGAGACGAACTCCCCCTCTTCTATCTTGAGATTAATGTTCTGCAGGACATTGTTGCTGTATCCGTCAACGATGTATGTCTTGCAAAGATCTCTCGCTTCCAAACAAATATCTGCCATTTTCATTACCTCTGTAGCAATCTTAAAAACAGTTTTTCCGTTTACAATGACATGCTAACATTTCAATTCTTAAAAAATCTTTAAACGTAAAGAAAAACTTTTTTGCACTGAAAAACCCTGCGGGAATCATTCCCGCAGGGTTTCATTGTTCATACATATATCAGCCGGTCAATCCCAGCAGTTTCTCCGCAAGCCTTACGGTTTCTTCCTGACTTCTGTTCTCATCCCTGTAGATCTTACGGAAGCCGGAGTTCTCGAGTTCATCATAAGCTTCCTTGGAACAGATCCTGGTGAGTATCTCACGGTAATTATCGAGTGCCGCCTGAGGATCGGGTTCTTCTAACATAAGCTGATACAGAAATTGTTTTTCAGGATCCGGACGGTCGAAGAAGCGATGTATCGATATCTCCGGATCGGACAGCATTACAAGAACATGTTCCGCATCGGATATCTTATGAAGGGTTTCCACGCATATATTGGTATCGACAAAGATCTTCTTATCCTTTGCCTCCGGCTTTGCAAGCAGTTCTTCCAGTATCCCGAGCTCAACTGTCTCACATTCTTTTTTTACATTCTCGATCCACGTAACATATTCATCGGGAGTTCTGCGGATAAATTCATGCCAATCCTGCAGATCCCTTGTATAGCAGAGATTGGGAAACTCCTTACTGTCAAGTTCGGGAAGTTTCTCATCATGATAGTTCTCTTCAAGAGCTATTCCGTTATGCTTTGCGGCAAGATTCTTTACGATAGTGGACTTTCCCGCATAGGAGGTTCCTATCACAAAATATACATTCTTAAGATCCATTGTTTATTTCCTTTACAGAATCTTTTCCATTCCGATCTTCTGGGGTTTCAATCCCATCGCTTCATAGAACTTTATCGCTCCCGGGTTGCAGGACCATACATTGAGAGTGATGTTATAGAAGCCGTTTGTTTTCGCATATTCAAGGACATGTTCATACAGCATTTTCCCGATATGCTTCCCGCGTGCGTTTTCATCAACACAGATGTCATCTATATATAATGTCCTGATATCGGTAAGAACAGAATTGTCCTTCTCACATTTTGATACGCAGAATGCATGTCCGAGAACTTTTCCTTCTTCATCCACACAGACAAAGACGGGTGTCATAGGATCATCGACGATCTGTAGCAATTCTCCGGCATTGTATTTTGTTGCCGGTCCCTTGAAAATGTCCGGTCTTCCGTTGTGATGGACCATATCGACCTGAACAAGCAGTTTCAGGATTCCGTCGATATCTGCCATAGTTGCATTTCTGATTTCCATCTGATCTCTCACTTATTCTTACATCATTCCGTTAGGAGGCATCTGTCCGGGTGCCTGAGGCTGTGCCTCGGTCTGCACCCCGGGCTGTGCCTGCTGAGGCATCTGTCCGGGCATCTGGGGAGGCATCTGCTGAGGTGCGGGCTGCTGATACATCTGCTGGGAGGACATATGCTGAGGAACCGACTGTTGATACATCTGCTGTGAGGACATATGCTGGGGAACCGGCTGCTGATACATCTGCGGATTCATCCCGGGCGCCGGCTGCTGGGGCATCATCTGAGGCTGTGCCTGAGGCTTGGGACATCCGCATCTTCCGCAGAAATTAAATGCAGATACGGTTCCGCAGGAGGGACAGGTCCAGGTTTCCGCAAAGGGTCTCTGACTTCCGCACCTTGAACAGAAATTGAGCTGATTGACAGTTCCGCAGCTGCAGGTCCAGCTGCCTAAAAATGCAGGATTATAGACAGTCTGAACGGCACCGGGAAGATAGACGATGCAGAAATCGTTCTTGGCAGATTTCAGTACGGTAATGAATGCAAATATAAACATCACGATCACATAAACGATCCAGAGAAGCAGACTCATGCCTGCGAGAAGAACAGCATCTGTATTGACTGCACCGAGTACGATCGCATCATACACGCCATGAACGATAATAGGTACGATCATTGACAATGCGTTGTACTTTTTGTAATCGCTCTTATTATTTGTTATTGATGCATACTTAGCCTTGCTGTAGAAATATCCCATGAAAACCGCAAAGCATGCATGTCCGGGAACTGCGGTGAACATACGCATCAATGCAGTGGATAATCCTCCGTCGATCACGTATCCGACATTTTCGATTGCCGCAAATCCCAATGACACGAAAACTGCATAGACAATCGCATCATAGCTGTAATCGTAATGCTTGTTCTTCCAGGTGATCAGTCTGAGGACGACATACTTTCCGAGCTCCTCCGCGGGACCGACAATGATCATCGCAAGAAGCACTCCTTTGAGAGCAGATTCATACGGAATAACGGCATCCAGGATCAGCTGTCCTATGGCTTCAAGTATTATCGCAGGGATAACGCTTCCGAGACCTGCGAAGAATAATCCGATGAGCAGACCGACAGGTTCCTTTTCTTTTTTATCTTTGAAATAGATAAAGATCAAAAGTCCGATTACAGGGATCAGTGCAAGTGCAAATAACATGGTTCTCTCCTTTTACCTCTAAGAAATTATTTTTCTATACGGACAAGACTGTATCCGTATCTGTTGTCTGCTTCTTCAATGGTTACATCAACCGTCGATATGGGCTCATTGATACTCGTTGTTCCGGAATAAACTTCATATGTGATCGTATATTCATTACCGTTCCTGTCTACATTCACCACCTCGGTATGGAAGTCAAATGGTATAAATGAATCCATTTCTCTGTAAATATATCCATAATCCGGATCGTAGTATACGGCAATTCCATCCTGATAGAATTCATCCATATTTTCGATGAGCTTATCAATATTCTGTTCCTTGTATATCTCTACAAGAATATCATAAAGCGCCTCATACGAGATCCTGTAAAGAGCAGTTTCATGATCACCGCCCATGCCGTGTACCAGCTCAGCATCATCATTGTCCACACAGAGCAGGAATTCCCTTATCTCGGAGAAATCTCTTGAACTGAAGTAATCTCCGTATCCTGTTTCCCCGGCAGGCAGATATACGGCC
>JAFZWW010000143.1 GCA_017617005.1 Lachnospiraceae bacterium | reverse complement strand
TTCATGCCGAGTGCATCAATACGTTTCTTGACAAGCTCGTTCATATCAATGACACGCTTGTCATTTCCCATATTCATATACGAGGTTTTATACAGGTTAGACAACTATCTCATCTCCGCCGCCTCTGGAGATAACGATCTCACCGGAATCCTCCAGTTTACGGATAATATTAACAATCTTCTGCTGAGCCTCTTCAACATCCTTCATACGTACGGGACCCATGAATTCCATATCGTCCTTGATCATGGTTGCAAGACGCTTTGAAAGGTTATTGAATATAGCATTCTGTACCTGCTCGTTTGCTGCCTTAAGAGCGATGCCGAGATCGTTATTATCGACATCACGCAGCACTCTCTGAATGGATCTATCGTCGAGGAGCAGGATATCTTCGAATACGAACATCTTCTTTCTGATCTCGTCGGCAAGCTCGGGCTCTTCGATCTCGAGGGATTCCATGATGTGCTTCTCGGTACCGCGGTCGACGGAATTGAGGATCTCGACAACGGAATCGACACCGCCGATGATCGTGTAGTCCTGATTGACGAGGGAAGCGAGCTTCTGTTCGAGGACATTCTCGACTTCCTTGATGACATCGGGACTGGTTCTGTCCATTACGGCTATTCTTCTCGCAACGTCGGCCTGACGGTCGGGTGCAAGTCCTGATATGATCTGTGCTGCCTGTCCGGGAGCCAGATACGAAAGTATAAGTGCGATGGTCTGAGGATGCTCATCCTGAATGAAGTTGATGAGCTGTGAAGCATCGGTCTTGCGCACGAATTCGAAAGGCTTGACCTGAAGCGATGCGGTAAGTCTTCCGATGACATCCATGGCCTTCTCGCTTCCGAGTGATTTCTCGAGAAGTTCTCTTGCGTAATTGATACCGCCCTCTGCGATATACTGCTGTGCAAGACATACTCCGTAGAACTCTTCGAGTATGGCCTCCTTAACATCGGGACCGACGGTTCTGGTATTGGCGATCTCAAGGGTAAGTTCTTCTATCTCCTCTTCCTTGAGGTGCTTGAATATACCTGCGCTCCTCTCGGATCCGAGTGTGATGAGAAGGATCGCAGCTTTCTGAACTCCGCTTAATTCATTTGATGAAGATAAAGCCATTTAGGGTTACTCCTTAGATCAGCCCCAGTCGTCTGTCAGCCAGTTGCGAAGCAGAGCCGCTGCAGCCTCGGGATTTTCATCAACAAATTTCTCTATCATTCTTCTGGTCTCAGATTTATTCTCGACATCAATGTTCTCGATCTGAGGCTCGGGATTGGACTGAAGAAGCTGTTCAACGGAAAGCTCGGGCTCGGTCTCCTCTTCCGTCTTCCTGCCGCCCATGCTTCTGAGGATGACAAATGCAAGAAGTCCGAGGATCAGGATGATAAGGAATGCGGAAAGAACCGTTGTCCAGCTTATCGCAAGGCTTTCCTTGTCATAGAAAAGAGGTGACTCGTAAGCCACGATCGTAATGTTCTCTACGGGAATTCCTGTAGCATTGGATGCTATCTGATAAAGCTCGGGATCAACCTCAAGCTTCTTGTCAGCGGAATTTGCAAGCTTGTACTCTTCCCATGTCGTTCCATCGAGAAGTCCCTGTGCCTTGACATCCTCTTCGCGGATCTCCTTGTATGAGATCGCAGCGATGGACATTGACGAAGTGGGATAATTGATGGCACCTGCGGGAGTGACCTTGTACTCTGAGGATTCGTTGGGAAGGTAATCCTTCTCAAGCTCTGTGGTCGACTGTGAGCTGTTGCCGTAATCACTCGTTACATATGTGGTGCCCTCACCGTTCGAATCGGTTCCGGGAATTCCGCCGACACCGTTCTCCGCGGTGGATTCATACTGCTCTTCATGTGAGAGCATTCCCTCGGTACGGTCGGAATTTGCATAATACTCTTTAACGGTCTTCTCGTAATTGGAATAATCCATATCGAGATGACTGGTAACTTCGACATTATTGTAATTGGGAGTTCCGAGAAGGACCTTCTTGACCTGGTTGGCGATCATTGCCTCAGCCTGGTTTCTGAGCTCCTGCATGGAATTGGCGATGCCTGAAGATGAATAATCGTCACCGCCCGCAAAAAGAAGTGCTCCGTCAGAATCGAGAATGGTAATGTTCGCCGTGTTGCTGTTTCCGAGGAAGGTCTGGATACACTTTGCGAGATTGGCAGCCTTGGCGGCGGTGAAGCTTCCGTCATGCTCTATCTGGATGTATGCGGATGACTCTTCTTCATTTGAGATGAGCGTTCCGGTATCTTCGGGGATATTGAGGTTGACCTTGCAGTTGTCGATTCCGTCGATGGAAATGATATCGGCCTTGAGCTTGTTCTCAAGATAGAGCTGATACATCTTCGCCCTGTCCGATGTGGTCGTTGAAAGTGTGCTGTTTAATGCATCTTCGAGAGAATATTCTTCGGGAACGTATCCGGATGAACCGAGTGCAAGCTCGGCCTGTGTGTACTGGGATGTCTGGACGCTGATCGTAAGTGCATCCTGCGACTCGGTATGTGCTATCGAGTTTTCATCGAGGATCGAGATTATCTGTGCCGCATCCTTGGTATTGGGTGCGGTAATAAGAACCTTGTACTTGGGCCTGGAAACAAAAAAGATGATGAGAGCAAATACGGCGACGGCAAAAACGGCAAGTCCGATGATGATGCCTTTTTGTCTCGCAGTGAATTTGTTCCACCACGCTTTGATCTTTTCAATTGTCTCCTTGATTCTCTCGGGCATTGTAAGCCTCCTGAACGGTGACGTATATAAATGATTTGCGGATCACTTCGCTGCTTCGCAGTTTACGCCATACCGTATAATACTAGATCTGCATCTGCATTATTTCTTTATAAGCTTCGAGGAGTCTGTCCCTGATGGCTACGGTGTACTGCAGTGCAGTCTGTGCCTTCTGGAGAGCGATGGTCAGGTCATGAGTGGAATCCGACTGACCGAGAGCAAAGAGGATCTCCTGGTTTTCGGCATCCGACAGATAAGCATTCGTTGTCTTGATGCTGTCAACCGCAGAATTGAATACCGACGAAAAAAGAGTACCGTCGGAGCTCTCCCCCTGAAGCGAGTTAACACCCTTTGCAGCCGATGATGTTTTGTAAAAATCAGCTGCACCGGTTAGTT
>JAFZWW010000142.1 GCA_017617005.1 Lachnospiraceae bacterium | reverse complement strand
CCGGCAAAAACAGAATGAAAAAACCTCGTAAACGTTGAATTTACGAGGTTTTCCGAAGAGCAGGTGATGGGAATCGGACCCACATATCCAGCTTGGAAGGCTGGTGTTCTACCACTGAACTACACCTGCATTGCTATATGACTTTTGCAACAGCAAAGTAGATATTACACAATAGTTTTCTGCTTGTCAAGAAAAAATCAATACTTTTTTCGGGCTTTTTAGTATACTTATTGAAAAGGCGGTAAATTCACCGCTTTTACGGGGGAAATAAGTCATGAAAAGAACCAAAAACACACGAATATCCTTAACATTTCTGTCTTTAATTCTTTTTTCCGCTCTTATCCTGCTGATCCCGTTTAAGACAAAGGCATCCGGGGTCACGGTTTATAACGGCATAGATTATTCTTCAGTCTACGATTTCGACTATTACGTCTCCAGATACCCCGATATCGCTTACTACTTCGGAAATGACCCTCAGGGAGCGCTGGCTCATTTCATGACGTTCGGCATATCCGAGGGCAGACAGGGTAAGGAAACCACAGAAATTCAGACGCCTGCTGCCGGACAGGGACCCTTGAGCGGCTTCACCGTGATACTCGACGCCGGACACGGCGGAAGGGACCCGGGGTGTGTCAGGAACGGTGTCTATGAGAAGAACGTAAACCTCTCCATAGTCATGAAGACCAAGGCGATGCTCGAGGCACAGGGGGCAACGGTGCTCCTTACAAGGCCCGACGATACCTTCGTAAGCCTCGAATACCGCTACTGCTTCGAAAACATCCACCCCGAAGCCGTATTTGTCAGCATCCACTGCAATGCCCTTGCGGGAAATTCTTCCATATCGGGAATGAGCGCCTACTGCTATTCTCCCGGAAATGAAAAAAGCTTTGACCTGGCTGCCTGTGTCTACTCCGGAGCTTTATATGCAACCGGAGCGAAGGACCGCGGGATCAAAACTCTTTCCGATATCAAGGTCGTATATTACAGTACCATTCCCTCGGTACTGATAGAAACCGGTTACCTGTCGTCATCTGCGGAATTCCCGCTTCTGACCTCACCGGAATACCAGGACATAATCGCGTCCGGTATCACAAACGGGATCCTGACCTACAGGATCTTAAATGCTTCATGAAACAGTCTTCAGGAGCACATCGGTGATTATGCCGATCGCATCCTTCTGTTCGCTTGCGGACATCGTCTTGATGTAATCCTCACGTGCCGCATACAGATCGTTTATCTTCTTTGCAAGGAATGATGTGGAAAGATCATCCTGATCAATTACCACGGAATAACCCTGCTGCTGGAATGACTCCGCATTCAGGATCTGGTCTCCTCTTCCGCCGGGAAGGGGGATCAGGATATTGGGCTTTCTGAGGCTGAGCAGCTCGAATATCGAATTAGCTCCGGCCCTTGAAACCACGATATCGGCCATTGCAAAGATATCCTTGAGTTCATCCGTTACATATTCAAACTGCTTATATCCTTCCTTTGTCAGAAGGAGATTGTCCATCTTGTCCTTGCCGCAGATATGTACGACATAGAACTGCTGGAGGAGCTTGGGCAATGCATCACGGATCGCCTGGTTCACGGCTGCTGCACCCTGGCTTCCGCCTATTACCATGAGTACGGGCTTTCTCTCGTCAAAACCGCACATCTCACGTCCCTTTGCGGGATCTCCGTTCAAAAGCTCTCTTCTTACGGGAGAACCGGTAAGAACTCCTTTTCCCTCGGGGAGCATTTCCATAGTCTCGGGGAAATCACAGCATACGGTCTTCGCCATCTGAAAACAGATCTTATTGGCAAGGCCGGGGGTAAAGTCGGATTCATGCACAACGCATGGGATCTTGAGGGATGCCGCTGCTTTTACGACGGGAACACTTACGAATCCGCCCTTGGAAAAGACGACATCGGGCGCGATATCCTTCATGATCTTCTTCGCTTCCCTGATTCCCTTTAAAACCCTGAAGGGATCCGAGAAATTTCTGACATCCATATATCTGCGGAGCTTTCCGGTGGATACCCCGTAATAGGGGATACCGAGCTTTTCGATAAGTCCCCTCTCGATACCGTCATAGGAGCCGATGTAAGAGATCTCAAAGCCGGCTTCCTTAAGTGAAGGCATGAGTGCGATATTCGGTGTTACATGTCCGGCGGTTCCTCCGCCCGTCATTACAATCTTCTTCATATTCTTACTTCTTTTTCTTAAAGATGAATACCTTGCTGAAAACGTAGTTCAGGATCGTGACTATTACGGATGAGATGAAGATCTTGCAGATCCAGTAATTCCAGCTGAAGATATTTACGGTAAGCCACATGATGAAAATATCAAGGAACCATGTGGAAAGCCTGGATGCGGCAAATCCGCCGAATTCTTTAAAAATATGGGGATTCGTGCTCCTGAACACCCAGCTTCTGTTGAGGGGATAAGCAAAGCATACGCCGGCAACCCATCCGATGGTGTTGATCACCATATTCTGGACCGTATCCGAGGAATCCAGAAGGAAATGCTCCGCAAGGAAGCATGCGAACCATGAAAAGATCGTCGTAAGAACTCCTACAACCAGATAAACAAGGATCTCCTCATACTTGCAGAACAGCTTGTGTGCCCAGGGCCACCACTTAAGCCAGTCCCTGAACTTCTCTTCAAGATTCTTTCTTCTTGCAGGCTCCGCGGTTTCCGCTGCGATGCCTGTTTCATTTATATCAGCCATTTATTGATCTCCGTCTTTTGATACTTTTCAGTTCACCACGTGGATCGGCGATCCGTCAAGGAATGCCTTTATATTATCATACACTCCCTGTACGCATCTGTTGCGCGCTTCCACGGAACCCCATGCAAGATGGGGAGTTATTATCAGCTTGCCCGAATCCTTGATCTTACTTAAGGGATTCGTAAGCCTTAAGGGCTCATCCTCGAGAACATCAAGTCCCGCTCCCGCTATCTCACCGCTTTCAAGGGCTTCGTAAAGGTCCGTATTGTTAACGACCCTGCCCCTTGCAACGTTGATAAGGAAAGCTGTGGGCTTCATCTTCCTAAGAGCGTCCCTGTCAATATAGTTCAGAGTTATATCGCTCAGAGGGCAGTGCAGTGAAAGGAAGTCGCTCTGCGAAAGAAGTTCATCCTTCGAGACCTGCTCATATTCCGTGACCTTGCTTCTTCCGGTAACGGATGTGAAGATGACCCTGCATCCGAATGCGGAAGCTATCTGAGCTACCTTTTTTCCGATATTTCCCATACCCACGATGCCCCAGGTCTTGCCCGCAAGCTCGCCGAAAGGAATGTCGAAATTGGAAAATCTGTCCTGTGCGCTGTATTTTCCCGACTTCACATAATCATCATAATAGGACAGCTTCTGTGAAACGGCAAGAGCAAGGGTGAAGGTGTGCTGTGCGACCATATCGGTGGAATAGCCGACCACATTGCACACGGGAATGTTCCTTCCGCGAAGATAAGTAAGGTCGCAGTTATCGTACCCTGTCGCAAATTCGCAGACCAGCTTCACATTTCCGGAATCACACAGGGATTCCCTGTTGATGGGGCTCTTGTTGGCGACGACAATATCTGCGTCCTTCGTCCTTTCCCTGACCTCCTCTGCGGTGGTCGTGTTGGGATAAGCCGTTACATCCCCGAGCTCATTAAGCATATCTACGCTGATATCGGGGCCTACGCTGTTTCTTTCAAGGATGACTATTTTCATGCTTACCTCTTAAAAAAGGCCGGCGCATGGTCCGCCGGCCTTTGAAAGATCAACAAAATTACTTAACGGTAACAGAAGTGATGTGGGTGTTAGCGCCCTCATACCAGTAAAGGAATCCTTCAACATCTACAACCTGTCCTGCCTCAAGGCCGCTTACAAGATCATAGAACTCCTGGTCGCTTCCGTTGAGATAGTACTCAAGGCAGAAGCTGTACTCAGCATCGTCCTTGGAAAGGGTAAGATAGATGTCATCACCGGGCTGATCGTTCTTGAATGCAACAGATACAACGGTCATGTCGGTGAAGATGACCTTCTGGTTCTGATAATCGATGAGCTCATCGGTTCCGAGCTTGTCGGTAAGATCCTTGGGTGCTGCTACGAAGAGATCTCCGCCCTCTACGAACTCGAAGGTAGCATCGGTGATCTCGAACTCGCCTGCCCACTCGGACTTGAAACCGGTAACCTTGATCTGAACGCCCTCGTTAAGCTTTGCTGCATCTTCCTCGGAGCAAGCAAGCTCATAAAGGAAAATAGCGCCGTCCTGATCCTGGCAGTAAACGGTAACCTTGTTGTCCCACCATGACTGATGAGCCTGAACATAAGTAACTACGGTAACTTCGTCGTCAAGAGCTGCTGCCGCATAATCTGCATAGCTCATAACGCCGTCATCCTCGGGCTGAGGCTCGGTATCAACATCAACATCGGGTACGTTCTCAAGCACGGTCTCTACGATAGCATCGGTATCGATGTCGGGCTGGGGAACTGCTACGGGCTCCTCTGTGGTCTTGCCGCATGCGCTCAGGGTAAGTACAAGAGCTGCTGCGCAAACTGCTGTAAATTTTTTCATAATATCCTCCTGATTGCCCTTATAAACTGTAAATGCGGTCGGAGGGCGCCGACCGCATTGCATTGTAACTCATTTTTATTTTTTTTACAACATTTATTAGGAAGAAACCGCTTTATCCCCGTTTTTTGGAGGCAAAACGGTCCCTGATGACGTATATTCCCATGCATATCCAGGCGATCGCTATGCAGGAAAGAAGGATCACCGAAGTCCTCGGCAACGGTCCGAGGTCACGGCTTCCGACCGTTCCGCGCTGCTCACCGAGCCTGTACATCTGGGAAACCTCCGTGTACATCTGCTCAAGATATGCATCATCCACAGTTCCTTTTCTTCTTACGGTCTTTACGCAGTTTTCAACCATCTGGCCCGCGGCGTTACGGAGTGAGGTCGATCCGTTGAATACCGGAGTGATGAAGGTATTGTCGATATTTCCGAGGACCATATTCACGCAGTCGATCTTCACGCTGTAGTGAAGTCCGTTATCGCTTCCGCCGAGGGACAGGTATTCCAGATAAGCCGGATCGTTCTGAGCCTTAAGAGTGACCGGAACATATCCTTCCGTTTCGGAATAGCTCTCCTGAACCTCGTTTGTAAGAAGGAACTGTGTAAAGAGCCAGCTTGCGAGAACCTCCTGCTCATCATCCTTGTTGAAGATACATACGGAGGGACCCTGGGAGATCATCCTTACGTTCGAAGGATCGTACTGCGGAACGGGACGAACCACCGTCTCGAACTCTACCTTCTTATTGTCATGGATATCCGAAAGAGGAGCGTTCGATCCTATCCATGTTGCGCCCGCGGTCGAATCCACCGCCAGTATGCACTGTCCGGCGTTCATGAAGTTGCCGGGATAGCTGGATATCTTGAAGGTTGAAAACGCCTTGGTCTTTCCGTGGGATGCGATCTCCTTGAGGATGCTTCCCGTTGTCTCATTAAAGATCAGGATATTACCCATATCGTCCGAGTATCCCGCATCGCGCTGCCTGAGCATTGTGATCAGCATGTTGTCGGTGGACTTGTAGATAAAGGGGATCATCACGTCCTGACCGTTCACCGCATAGGTTCCGTCCGGATTCTGTGCAAGTGCCGCCTCGGACACCTCCCATACCCAGTCCCAGGTGGGAACATCGGGAATCTCATAACCCATTGCCTCGACATATGTCTTGTTGATGTAGAGGGCTTCCGACGATCTCATAAAAGGAAGACCCATCAGGTGGTCTCCGAGCATCAGCTCATCGAGATATTTGGGAACGATCTCGTCCGATGAAGGGCCGTCGAACCTGAGCTCACTTCCCGCAAGTCCGTACTTCGGATCGTCGATCAGATCCTCGAGGAAAACTATCTCACCGTCGCCGGTCATATATGTCGCGATATGATCGGGGTAGGTAATGCAGACATTGGGCGTCGTATCGGTCGCGATATTCGTAATGACATCGTTGTAAATGACCGAATAATCGTTGTACAGCTTCATGCTGACGTGGATGTTCGGATAGAGTGCCTCGAAATCCGCCACGCACTTTTCGTATATCTGCGTCTGGGTCTGGTTCGTATCGTTCTTCGCCCAGAACACGATCTCATAATCCCTTGATTCATCAAAGGTTTCGGGTATCTTAAAATCACTGCCGGCTGTCTTTCCGTGGCAGCCCGCCATGGAAATCACAAGTCCCGCTGCGGCAAGGGAAAGGATTATTTTTCCGAATCTCTTCATCTTGATCATCCCTTTGTACCGCCTCTCGAAACCCCCGCCATGATCTGGCGTCTGAATATAAGGAAAAGAATGATCAGCGGAAGCGAGATTACAACGACCGCCGCCATCATCGCGGGGATGTTCTCCCTTCCGAAACCGTTCTGCCTGATCTCCTGTATTCCGTTGGAAACAAGGAAGTAATTCTTATCATCCGTGATGAGCCTGGGCCATACATATGAATTCCAGCACTCGATGACTTTGAGGATGATGATCGTAACGACCGTAGGACGGCAGATGGGGAGCATCACCCTGAACAGATATTTGAGGTCGCTCGTTCCGTCGACCTTCGCAGCATAATATAGCTGGTCAGGAACCTGCGCGAAATTCTCCCTGAGGAGGTACACATAGAACACGCTCATCACGGACGGCAGGATAAGTCCGGAGAATGTGTTTCTCATATCCATATTCGTGATGGTCACGAAATTGGTGATGACTATGAGCTCGCCGGGTATCATCATCATTGAAAGGAAAACTGTGAAAAGAAGGTCCCTTCCCTTGAACTCAAGCCTCGAAAATGCAAATGCCGCAAGTGTGATAACGATGACCATGACAAATGTAGTGACCACGGTGAAGACAAATGTATTGAGCAGATATCTTCCGAGGGGTACCTGCGAAAAAGCATTCATGAAATTATCGAAGGTCGGATCCGTTACATAGAATTTCGGGATCTTTTCTCCGTTATAAGATGCATAGCTCTTGAAGGACGTGAGCACCATCCAGTAGAAGGGGAACAGCACCATCAGTCCCCATACCGCGAGGAATGCATATATCACTATATTCTTTACCGTTTTTACCGCACGTGCGTTTTTTTCCGCACGGAGCGTCTGTTCACGATTATCCATCATCATTCCTTATGTGTAATAAACATGTTTTTTGCTGACGAGAAGATTGATGCAGGTGATCGTCAGAACTATCACGAAGAGAACTATCGCAGCCGCTGACGCAAAGGAAGGATATCCGCCGCTGTCACCGTAGAGCATATCGTAAACATATCCGACGATCGTGTTCATTCCCGCTGCGTTAAGGTCCGTTCCGAAAAGAGCGACCGCATCGGAGTATTCCTTGAACGCACCTATGAATCCCGTAATGACGAGATAGAAGATCGTGGGGGAGATCATCGGAAGCGTGATCTTCATGAACACCCTGAAGGAACCCGTTCCGTCAACTTTCGCCGCATTGTAATAGGTCTTGTTGACGCTCGCGAGTGCGCTGGTCAGAAGGAGCACCTTGAACGGAAGCACGATCCAGATGATGTAAAAGCACATCACAAACATCTTCGCCCAGTAAGGACCATCGATGAAATCGACACTCTCCCCTCCGAAGAAATTGATAAGGAGGTTTATGAGTCCGTCGGAGTATGCGGTCTTTTTGAAAAGGACCATGAAGACAAGACCGACGGCGAGAGTGTTCGTAACATAGGGAAGGAAATAGACCGTCTGGAAAAGTTCCCTGAGCTTCGTTATCGAATTAAGCGCAAGCGAAATAAGAAGTGCGAATCCCGTGGAGATGGGCACCGTTATTATGACCATGATGAAGGTATTCCTCACGGCCTGAAGGAAATATGTATCGTGCAGAACATAGGAGAAGTTGTAAAATCCGGTTCCGTACGATGTCTGGGATACGAAATTGTAGCCCTCCTCAAATGAATATATGAATACATCCACAAGAGGATAGACCATGAATATACCCATGAATATAAGAGCCGGCAGAAGGTAGAGCCAGGCTTTTAAATTGTTTTTCTCGATCATACCTGTATCCCCTGTGCTGACTTGTTTCCGTATTTGATGGTCTGAACCAGATCCTTGATCTTACCTACGTTCATAAAGAGTGAATCCTCGGTTATGTGCTTTTCAGCAAGCTCCTCGAGGATCTTCTGCTTATGGTCCTTGGAAATGACGATCGTGTCAAAAACCTCCCTTTCGTCTATTCCCTCATTCTTGAGGATTTTCTCGAGCGGAAGCTCATCCTTTCCCCAGAGCAGGAACAGTCCCCTCTGCGAATAGATCCTGTCGAACTGTCTTGTCGCCTCAACAAAGATAGGCATATCGATACCGTCGTCGTACATCTTCGTCGAGCTCTTATCAACGTAATGCTGCAGCCATTTGTACAGATACTCGTTGCTCTTGATGACCTCGGCACTGTTCTTTTTGTGCTTCTTCAAAAGCCACTCGTATCTGCTCTTGTTGAACACATAGACCTTGCCGTCCTGGTCCCCGTATCTTCCCTTCACATCAAAGCAAGCGAAGAAAAGTCCTACCGTGTACGAATAAGAAAAGTCCAGCATCCTCGTGGGCAGCGAAAAATGCTGAGCGATCTCGATACATGTAAGCTCATCGTATCCGAAGATCTTACGCACCTCATCCACGAAGCGGAACATCTGCTCATCCGCGGTCTTTATATGGCTCTCCCTGAGGCCCGAGGGTATCAGCACGAAATCACTGACCGGCTGTCCGCGGAAAAGAATGACATCACCGCGTCCGCCTAGGCTCTCGCAAAACTCATCATAAGAAGTTACTTTATCCATTTATGATCACTTTCCTTTTCCGAAACGGAGTCTTTCGCCGGTCTCGGGCTCGAATACATGAACCTTGTTAGGTCTTAACCTGAACGATACCGTCTTTAATCCGTCTTCAGGTCTTTCATCGGAATCGATTATCGATCTGACAACCGGTGCTTCGCATGCGGCATTCTTCGAAACGATGCTTATATCCCTGCCCATTACCTCTACCCTGTCGAGCTCGCAGTGAAGAGGTCCTTCGGGATCGTATATGAAGCCTTCGGGTCTGATGCCTGCGGTTACCTTGCCGTCCCTCACACCGGGAACGTCAAGCACTGTGTCTTCTCCGATGATCAGCTTTTCTCCCTTAACCTCCGCATCGAAAACATTTATCGCGGGAGTTCCGAGGAACTTGGCAACAAAGAGATTTGCGGGATCATCATATACCTCCTGGGGCTTTCCGAACTGATGAAGCTCTCCGTCCTTCATAACTACGATCATATCGGAAATGCTCATCGCTTCCTCCTGGTCGTGTGTTACGAATACGGTGGTGACTCCGGTCTCTCTCTGGATGCGTCTGATCTCTTCCCTTGTCTGAAGTCTCAGTCTCGCATCGAGATTCGAAAGAGGCTCGTCCATGAGAAGCAGTCTCGGTGTCTTTACAAGTGCTCTTGCGATCGCAACTCTCTGCTGCTGGCCGCCGGAAAGCTCCTTGGGTTTCCTCTCAAGCAGTTCCTGTATCTGGACAAGACCCGCAACCTTGTCGGCTCTTTCCTTCATCTGCTCCTTGGTCATCTTCTCCTCACCTTTGAGATTTCCGAGAGGGAAGATGATGTTGTTGTAAACGCTCATGTGCGGATATAGCGCGTAATTCTGGAATACCATTCCGACACCGCGAAGTTCGGGAGAGATCTCGGTGACATCATCCTCTCCGAAAAAGATCCTTCCCTCGGTGGGCTTTTCCAGTCCGCATATCATATTCAGCATGGTACTCTTTCCGCATCCGGAAGGCCCGAGGAGCGCGACAAGCTTTCCGTCCGGGATCTCAAAGGTAAAATCCTTGACGGCGACAACACCTTCTCCCTTTCCTCCCCTGGGCGGGAATTTTTTGGTAAGTCCCTGAAGAACTACTTTCATAATCTGTTTCCTTTACTCGGCACCTGTTACGGTGACATCAGCAAGTCTAGTGTATGTTGGGATGAGCGCATTGTCGTATCTCGATCTTTCCTTGCTCATCTTCATGTTCCTGACGAAATCCTTCATGTTGCCGGATATCGATCCACCGGTCACGGGGCGAACGGTTCCATCGGCCTCATGCAGGAAAGCAAGCCTGATCTCTCCGAAGAGGTCACCCGACATCGTATCAACCTGGAAATCGGAAAAGAATACGCATTCGAGAACGGGTCCCTTAAGGATCTCATCTTTATCGCAGCTTCCTCCGCTCACCTCGTAATTGCCAGGGATGAAGGTGTCCTTTTCTCCGAGATAATACGAGAATTTGGTTCCGCCGTGGAATGCCTTGGGAATGTCATCCTCCATCAGCACTCTGTCCTCTATCGGTGTTCCCTCGGGATCGGTCAGCATGTTCATGGATGATCCGTCAAGATTCTTTAAAGTCTTAAGGGTAACCTTGTCACCCGTAATGCCTTCGGCGATGGGCTCACCTTTTTTGAATGACGAATACTTCATATGTATGAACGCACAGTCGAGTCCGTCCTTGAAATATTCATAAACCCTTACCGCATCCTCACCGGAAAAGACGACGTCCGCCTTTCCGAGAGAAGGTGTCTTACCCGCGACAAGTCTTGAAGGTCCGTACTCGAAGGTCTTCTCAAGATCCGTCTTTAAGTCATTCTTCATGCATATTCCGGAATCATATAGCTTGTAGAATTCTATCTCATGCTCGGAATTCCTT
The DNA here is from genome assembly GCA_017617005.1 of Lachnospiraceae bacterium. Taxonomy (GTDB): domain Bacteria; phylum Bacillota; class Clostridia; order Lachnospirales; family Lachnospiraceae; genus AC2028. The sequence goes on along the minus strand of JAFZWW010000142.1, from coordinate 14,478 downwards.
GCATTGACCACGGTCTCAAGAAGCGATACGGGATACTTTTCCGTGACATCGATACCGGTGCTCGTTACGATTCTTCTTTTCACATCGGATACGAAGATCTCGTAGCTGTTCATGAAAACCTCGTCCGTCTCGGGAAGCTTCTTTACGGTATCCATGAAATTCGCGGAGATACGGTTGAGATCGACATCGGTTTCTTCAGCCTCGGAAAGTGCTGCGGGCGCCTTCAGTTCATAATATGAATCCTTTATAAGGCTTGCCTGGAAAAGGAGATCCTTTATCGTAAGCTCAACATACTCCGGAGTCTCATCCGGTCCCATCTCCGCAGTCGCACTGCCAACGCCCTTACCGTCTTCCGACTTTACGAATACGGTGATCTGGTAGTTTTCGATATCCGCGGATCTGTTCTGGTCAAGATCGTGGCGGATGAAATAAAATTCCCAGCGCTTGGTCTTGGTCTGCGTGATCCTCCACGCAAATGCCCCGCTTTTTTCCAGAAGCTCTTTTATCTGTTCAATCTTCATTATCCGAGCCTCCCTTTCGTCTTAAGATACGGGCCGCCGTCAGCAACCTTGACCCATTCCTTGTGTCCCTTGCCGCAGCCTCCGCTTCCGAAGACCATGCGGTCGGTCGAACACATCGTGATATTTCCGAGGAGCTCGGGAACGTATCCCGTCATGATGACGGGTGCGACAACCTTTCCGGTCAGCTTTCCGTCCCTGATCTCACGGCCCTTTTGGATGATGCACTGGATTCCCCAGTGCTTGGGATCTTCCATTCCGCTCTGCATTCCCTCGAGAAGGTAACCGTACTTCACGGAAGCTATCATCTCATCCTTGGTGTAAGAACCCGAATCGAACATCGTGTTGGTCATCCTGGTGTAGACCTTGTGTGCGAAGTTCTCCCTCTTTCCGTTTCCTGTAGGCTTTACTCCGAGCCTGAGTGCCGCAAGGCTGTCACAGATTCCTGATTTAAGGATCCCTTTTTCGATCTCCGTGACATCTCCCGCCATTACGCCTTCGTCATCGAAGAAATAGCTCGTAACATTATCAGCGCAGAGCGCACCTTCATGCATGGTGACATTGTCGGATGCTACTCTCTTTCCTATATAATCCGCGCCGAGTGCCCTGTGTTTAACGAACATATCCATCTCGACGCCGTGTCCGAATGCTTCGTGTGCGATAAGTCCGGTGACCTCGGGTGAAGTGATGATCTCATACTCTCCGGGCTCGATGGGCTTTGCATCCAGAAGCTCGAGCGCTCCGTTTACGACAGGCTCAAGCAGAGCTTCCATTTCATCAAAAAGCTCGGGACCCCTGATGCCCGATACAGTCTTATAGTCTTCCTTTACGCTTCCGTCTGCGGATGCGACCGCTGCAACCATACCCTCGCTGTAGACATATGACTGCCTTAAGTCCCTGTTCTTCGTAAGGAACATCTTGCTTATATGGGTGGACTGGGCGCGTGCGATGCACTCGATGATCTTGTCGCTCATTCCCATTCCCTTGTCGGAGATGGCGATGAGCTTTTCGGTCAGGGTCTTAAGATCGGTCTTTTCCGGAAGGAGCTCGGTTTCCTTTTGTCCGAAGAATTCAATGGGCTCATCCTCGAGCACTCCTGTTTCGAAGATGCTCACGGATGAAGTCTTAAGAAGATCATCCTGAAGCTCAAGCTCTTTCCTGATCTCTGCGATAACCGCATCCGGATTGCTCCAGTCGGTGGTATTTACCGCATACTCGCTGTACTTTTTGTCCTTGCAGACTCTGAAGACCACGCCTCTTTCGGTGGTCATCGTCTTATTTGATATCGATCTGGACCTGCTTCCGATCCTTATCACGAGGCCCTTTGAGTCCGTGCAAAGCGCACTGACGTAATCATGGTCCCGTGAAAGATCGTCCACCGCCTTTTTGACGGCGGGGGCAATGCCTTCCAGATATTCTGAAAACGGTGCTTTCAAATTCTTTCTTCCTTTCTTTTATTTCCAGTCAAATACCGGAACACCGGGGCACTTTTCGGAGAGCTCTTTTCGGATATGCTCCTCCATCGAGAGCCTCACTTCGTCCGGGTATTGATAATATCCTTCCTCGTTCACGTACGGGTACTGTGCAACGGCCGAATCGGGATATTTTTTTCTCATATTCTTAAGGTACTGGTCCGAGATTCTGAAGGTGCCGATACTTATGTCCTTCACTTTCGTCAGATCGACGCCTGCTGCAACCCTTTCGATCATGGAGGAATAGATCTCTCTCCGGTTTCTGACATATATCATCGGATCGAAACAGATCCTCACGGGAAAGCCGGCGTTCATCGCAGCGTTAAGTGCTCCTATTCTCGCATCCAGCCCCGGAGTTCCCTTTTCAAAACGCTCCGCGATCTCATCGGGCGAAAGTGTAAAGGCAAATATCGCCCGTTCGCTTACGGGAAGATCTTCGTAGATATCGGTCCTTCCGCATTTTGAACGAAGCTCCACGGAAAGCCCCTCTGTCCCTGCTGCCTTTTCGCACCACCTTCGGACATATCCGGTAATTCCCTCCAGCGCCGTAAGGTCCGTATTGTACGAAGCGCATACATAGACCGGATGCTGCTTAACCAGCTCATCTATTTCTGAAAAAGTCTCTTCAATATCCGTAAAGATACAGATATCCGGACCCGGATACATTCCCTTGAGGAAGCAGTACTCACAGTCATATATGCAGTTCATGACCCCGGGCGAATAGTAGAAATGCTCGTTTCCGAAGCTCTGGCACACCGGTGCGCCCTCATAAAGGTGCTTTCCTGGGTTGTGGGCCAGTATCAGGTTCCTTCCGTTGGAGCCTTTTTCGTTCTTTTTGTCGAAAACATCCTTGTAATGCCCGATCACCTGCGGCCCGGCGCACCCGATCCTTTCAAGTATGCGCACGGTCTCGGCATCTATCAGGGTTCTTTCTTCCACATATACATTGTCAAAAAGAGCACGCCACATGCCTGTATATCTCCGCCAGCGCCTTCTTGGATGAGGCCTTGTCACTGCAGGGAAGGAGCCCCTCATCGGTCAGTTTTCTTTTTATCTCCGAAAGGTCTATGCCCTCGATACGCGCATAGGTACACATCTGAGCAAGCTGCATTCTCATAGTCTCGCTCAGCACCATTTCGCCCTCAAAAATATCCGTTTTTTCGGTTTCCGTACCGCCCTGCATAGTCCATTAAAGTATACCTTTTTTAAAAATACGCTACAATATCGAAATTTACGGTATAATAAGGCTTGTCATACATTTATTTACAGAAAGAACCGATATGAAATTTGATATTCTCAGGAACAAGTATTACCTCTATCTGACCGAATTCTTCGCCGGAATGGCGGTCATGGCCGTCGAACTCGGTGCATCCAGGCTTCTGGCACCCTATTTCTCATCATCACAGATAGTCTGGACCATAATAATCGGAACCATCATGATCGCAATGGCTCTCGGAAACGTCGCCGGCGGAAAATGGGCCGACAAGGATAATGACCCCGCCAGACTCTTCCGCAGGATCCTGATCGCGGCGGTCTGGATCGCATTCATCCCCGTTCTCGGAAAATACGTGATCCTCGGCATAACCGGCCTGATGATCGTGACCGTTTCTACAAAACTCCTGATCTGGTCATCCTTCTTTGCCTGCATGGTCATATTCGTATTCCCTCTTTTCCTTCTCGGAACCGTGACCCCCTCCCTTGTGAAGTTCACCATTTCCGATATCGGAGAGAGCGGATCCGTTGCAGGCAAGCTCGGAGCTTGCAATACCATAGGTTCTATCCTCGGAACCTTCCTTCCCACCTTCGTGACCATCCCGAGCGTCGGAACAAGCGTGACATTCCTGATCTTCTCGGGGATCCTGCTCGTCATCGGCCTCGCATTCTTTATTTCCAAGAAAGCAAAACCTGTTCTCTGCATAGTTTCAACCGTCCTTTTCATCATTGCTTCGATCTTCGGACATACCTCACATTTTGCATTCTGGGTGTCCGACCTTACATATGAGGGCGAATCGGTCTACAACTACCTCCAGGTAAGCGACACCGATTACGCCACCTACCTTTCGACCAATGTTCTCTTCGGAGTCCAGTCAATGAGAGTTAAATCCGGTGACTTTACCGGAATGTATTACGACTATGCCCTCGCCGCTCCCACCATGGCCCGCGGCTATGAGGATCCTTCCGCGGAAGTTTCCGTTAAGGGTTCATCCGAGCAGGACATCCTGATCCTCGGTATGGGAACAGGGACCTTTGCGGTCCAGTGCAGGAAGCTTTTTCCCGGCTGTAATATCAGGGGAGTCGAGATCGATGACAAGATCACGGACCTTGCACATGAATATTTTGAGCTTCCCGAAGATATCGAGGTCATAACCTATGACGGAAGGGCATATCTCGAAGCGGATGACAGCAAGTACGACGTGATCATGGTCGATGCATATCAGGACATCACGATCCCCTTTCAGATGAGCTCCTCCGAATTCTTCACACTTGTCAGGGACCATCTCAAGGATAACGGCGTCATGGTTATGAACATGAACATGCACGGAAACGGCGAGACCGACATCACCACCTATCTCTCGGATACCGTTGCATCCGTATTCCCCAATGTTGCGACCGTCAATGTCAAAGGCTCGACAAACAGGGAGCTTTTCGCATCCATGAACATCGACCTTTACAAGTCGCTTGAATTCAATACGCTCATCTCTTCCGATTCCAAATTCGTAAACGTCATGGGTCCCGTTTTAAACGGACTTACCGAATACGAGGGAACCGGACTTATCCTTACCGATGACAAAGCACCCGTCGAGCTTCTCGGAATGGAAGTCATCGACGTTCTCATCGAGGGAGAGATCGGATATTACAAGGAGATTTTCAAGGAAGACGGCCTGTCCGGACTCATTGAAAGTTTCTGACCCGGAGGAATATATGAAGATCCGAATTGAAAAAAAATCATACGACGAAGTGTTAAGCATGCCGCCCGCAAGGGTTGTCGATCCCGAAAAACCGTCGGGCATAATGCGTACGCTCGTAAAGCTTCTCTCATCATCGGAACTGAAAAAGACGGATTTCGAGCTTCACGTCGGAGATATGAAAGGGGTTCAGCCTAAGCAGCCTGCGCTGTATCTGATGAACCACTCCTGCTTTACCGACCTCAAGATCGCATCCCATGTCATCGAGGGCCCCTACAACATCGTTACGACTACCGATGCATTTGTCGGAAAAGAAGGACTCATGAGAGCGATCGGCTGCATCCCCACCAGGAAGTTCCAGCCCGATATCAAGCTCATCAACGATATTACCTACGCCCTGAACGTGCTCCATACTTCGGTCCTTATGTATCCCGAAGCTGGCTATTCCTTTGACGGAACAACCACCACTCTTCCCGATTCGCTCATTAAGCTGGTCAAGGTACTCCAGGCTCCCGTTATCATGATATGCACCCACGGTGCATTCCTGCACGATCCTCTCTACAACGGCCTGCGCATCAGGAAATGCAAGATAACCGCAGACAAATACACTCTCTTTACACCCGGAGAGCTGCAGGATATGTCCTCTTCCGACATCAAGGCACGTATCATGGAAGCTTTCTCCTTCGATAATTTCAGGGAGCAGTACGAAACAGGTACGAAGATAACCGAAGATTTCCGTGCAGAGGGACTCTCACGTGTTCTCTATAAATGCCCCGTCTGCGGAAAAGAAGAAAAGATACATGCCTTTGGCATAAACCTTAAATGTGAGGAATGCGGTGCGACCTGGGAACTTACCGAACTCGGAAAGATGGAGCTTAAGAGTGAAGAACCGAAGGAAATCCTCGCACCTAAGCTCTTCGACCATATCCCCGACTGGTTCGCATGGGAAAGACAGTGCGTCAGAAAGGAACTCGAAGAAGGAACCTATCTTCTCGACGTACCTGTCCGTATCTACATGATCGTAGATTTCAACGCGATGTATGAAGTCGGAGAGGGAAGACTCAAGCATACGAACAAGGGCTTCCACCTGACCGGCTGTGACGGAAAACTCGACTTTAAACAAAAACCCCTCGCATCATACAGTGTAAACTCGGATTACTTCTTCTATGAGATCGGTGACATGATATCGATCGGCGACAAGAACGGCCTGCTCTACTGCTTCCCTCCGGAGGATGTAAATGTCGTGGCCAAGACAAGACTCGCCGCGGAAGAACTCTACAAGATAAAGAAAAACTCTGCTCGATGAGCAGAGTTTTTTCTATCTTGATGCTTTCATTTCTTTTTTCATCTCATACATTCTCGCATCCGCGATCCTCAGTCCGTCACGGATGTTCCGTGCATCCCCGTCGAAGGAATCGTAGCTTCCGTATGCGGTGCTCATCTTAAGTCCCGAATGTCCGGTGTCCTTATTGGACAATATCGCATTCAGATCCCTGAGCTTTCCTTCAAGCCACTTTCTGTCGCCCTCCGCCTTGGGCTTCATGACATATACGAATTCGTCTCCGCCGGTTCTGGATATATATCCCTTACCTTCAAAGATATGCTTAAGAGTTTCGGCAAAAAGCCGGATGTATTTGTCGCCCTCTTCATGACCGTATGTATCATTGGCGGCTTTCAGACTGTTGAGGTCAAACTCGACAACGATATACTGCTCGCCGGATGCATCGATCTCATCGAAATACTGCTCCGTAGCCTGTCTGTTATTGAGCCCCGTAAGAGCATCGGTATATGCAAGTTTGGAGATAAGACCTACTCTTTCCTCTTCGCGGGCTCCCTTAACCGTATCGCTCATATAGTCGTAGAACAGCGAGAGCACGAACACGATCATTACAACATATACCACACTCATCGTAAATCCCGCACTGCCCCTGGGAGATATGTGTGAGTAGTAATTGTATCTGACAAGATCCACGACTGCAGCGATTCCGGTCATGACCGTGGCATATGATGAGATCCTGTGAACATTTTCACCCTTGATCAGATCGTAGATCCTGAGGAATACCAGAAGCGAAACCACGATCACATCAAAAATATGAGCTATCGGCAGATATGTACGAAGTGCGATTCCGAAGACAAAATGACGGTAAGCCGTATAGCAAAGGAATACGACACCGAAAAGCCAGGCCATACCGTAGACCGTGTTTCTGATACGTGCCTTTCTTACACCCTTCGGTTCTTTAAACCTGCCGGTCTCAAAATGGAATCCTATGAAGAAAACGGGAAGAAAATAAAATGCAAGATAATTGATCTCGACCTTCTGGATCAGATCGGCCGTGAATATCTCGGAAAGATTTGAACCGGTGAATATCCATACGCCGAACGCCATTGCCAGGAGGGAAAGGCTCGTGAACCTTACCGTATCCGCGATAGCAAAGGTCTTCTTTATTTCCTGTGCCAGAGCCATGATTATCATGGCCATTCCGACAACTATGAAAAAGAAGGAAAGGGCAAGATAAAAGATATTTAATGCCGCATAGTCCCGGAAAAAAGTATCCGCCTTCCAGAGTTCGGGACTTGCAAGCGAAGAAAATGCTTTGTCCTCACCGGCACGGAAGACCATCTTAAGCTGCTTCCCGCCGGCATTCGGTCCGATATCCACGGTATAGAATCCGCTTCCGAGGGATTCTCCCCTTTCATATCGGTCACAGTCACCCGAAAAGATCTCCTCACCGTCAAGATAAACCGTTGCATCATAATAATGCACACGGACCATAAGTATGGTGTCTTCGGTCACGGTAGCGGGAATGGTACATGTAAGCTCGACCCGGTCACCTCTCTTGGTCTCACCGAAAGAGAACGATCTGAGATCCACACCGGAATAGATCACATCATTAAATCTGAGATCCCATCCGTAATTGAGGATCAGCTCCGCGCCTTTACGGTTATACATATACGATAACCATTTCATCATACACGCCAGACTGACAACGCATATGATGATCATGGACGTAAGTCGTACCACTCTCTTTACTGTTTGAATTTTTGAAGGTTTTTCTTTCACGGTTTGTATTTCCGGACTCTCACCGGATCCGTATCAAGTATATTTCCGGCTTCTTAAAAGAAGTCTATTCAGCGGATCATCATCGCAAGTCCGTTTGCATCTGCGATATAAACATGTCCCGCAGCATCGGTTGCTGTTCCGTTCACAAGAAGAGCGCCGCCCTTAAGAGGATCGAAGTAGAACGAAAGACCGCTCATGGTAATAAGTCCGGTCTGAAGTCTTCCGTTTGCATCCGCAAAGTAGAGCGAATTTCCGTTTGCGAAAAGACCCTTCTGGAGTGCTCCGCCGAGTACGGGATCAAAGTAGTAAGTATTGATGCCGTCCGAAACAAAACCTGTCTTCATCGCACCACCGGTGACGGGATCAAAGAAATAGGTGTTTCCTCCGATGTTCTGCATTCCGGTAAGTATATGTCCGGCAGTGTCCGCATAGAAGATGCCGTTCGGGGTATTGAACATTCCGGTCTGCATGATTCCGGTTGCGGGATCGAGGTAATAAGTGAAGATTCCGTCAGAGATAAATCCGGTCTGCATAAGTCCGGTTATGTCAAAGAAATACATATTTCCGAGGATGTTCTGCCATCCTGCGACCATATGTCCGTTCGCATCAAAGTACCTGAGGCCGTCGCCTAAGTTTACGAATCCGACCTGCATAAGTCCGGTGGGATCGAAATAGTAGATGTAATCACCGACGGGATAAAGTGCTCCGGCGATCAGATGTCCGAATGCATCGACGTAATAAACTCCGCCGTTCACATTAACGAATCTGTTTGACTGTCTTCTGTAATTCTCATAGTAATAAGTGTATCCGTCCCTTGACACAAATCCGAAAGGAACGATATATGCGGAAAGATCCTTGAACTGGTAGTCGATATCGACATGTCCCCTGATGCCGGGAATTGATCCGCTGTCGGTTGCCTGCCAGAATGCGGCACCGTCATCGGTGCAGCAGTTGTACCACTGTGCGACCCACCTGTCATATCCGAAGGGTCCGATCGTGCTCCTGAACATGCTCCTGTTGGAGTAGACCATGGGATAGTATCCGGCAGCTTCGACCGTCTGGCAGAATACCTGGCAGATCATTGCATTGGTAAGGGGATCGAGAGCCTTCTGTCTGTAATTTTCAAGGTCGAGAACAACCGGCATATTGATGGAGTAAGGTTCGATCGCATTGATTATCCACTGTGCCTCGATGATACCGTCCTGTACGCTTGAAGCGTAGGAATAGATATATACGCCGGTCTTGATGCCTGCAGCCTGTGCTCCGGCCATATTCTGGAAGAACTTGTCATCAAAACCGTAGATTGTTCCTCCGCACTTGATGAATGCGAACTGTACACCGCTTGCCTTTACGGCATTCCAGTCGATATTGCCCTGCCATGCGGATACGTCGATACCCCATGCAATGGCATTCTGTGCATATTTATCCGCGTGAACGGTATCCGATCCCTTCTGCGGAATGCAGTTAACCGCCAGTAATATCGCCAGAACGGCACAAACAATTGCCTTTGCTCTCTTTAATATCTTCATATATTCTCCTTGATGCAGGCTTATCTGCTTTTAAACCAAAATTTAACTAATATATTATACCAACAAAAAAGGAGCGGCGCAAACCGCTCCCTTTATATGTATTTCTTTTACAGTGTAATTTCAGCCTCCGAGATAAGCCTTCTTGACGGAATCATCATTGAGAAGATCCTTACCCGTTCCGGTGTTGACTATCCTTCCCGTCTCAAGAACGTAAGCCCTGTCCGCGATCGAAAGCGCCATCTGTGCATTCTGCTCTACGAGAAGTATCGTGGTTCCGGCTTTGTTGAGTGCTTCTATGATCTCAAATATCTGGTCGACGAGAATGGGTGCAAGTCCCATCGAAGGCTCGTCGAGCATCATCAGCTTGGGCTTGCTCATGAGAGCTCTTCCCATTGCGAGCATCTGCTGCTCACCTCCGGATAATGTTCCTGCCATCTGTGACTGGCGCTCCTTCAATCTGGGGAAATGCTCATAGACCATCTCGAGCGTCTCGGGGATCTCGGAAGCAGGTCTCGTATAAGCGCCCATCTCAAGGTTTTCTTTTACGGAAAGCTGTGCGAAGACTCTTCTTCCTTCGGGGCAGAGTGCCATCCCTTCGTTTACGACCTTGTGGGGTGCAACGCCGAGAATGCTTCTTCCCTCGAATTCGATGGATCCTTCACGGGGCTTCAAGAGTCCGCCGACCGTGTTGAGAGTAGTGGACTTTCCCGCACCGTTCGCTCCGATAAGGGTTACGATCTCACCCTCACCGACCTCGAAGGATACACCCTTTATGGCATGTATGCTGCCGTAATAGACATGCAGATTTTCAACTTTAAGAACTGTACTCATATTTTACTCCTAACCTCTGTGGGTTCCGAGATATGCTTCGATGACCTGGGGGTTACCCTGGATCTGGGAAGGAGTTCCCTTTGCGATGATCCTTCCGAAATTGAGGACGACGATGCTCTCGCATATTCCCATGACAAGGTTCATGTCATGCTCTATGAGAAGTACCGCGATCTGGAATTCGTCACGGATCTTGCGGATGTTATTCATAAGCTCTTCCGTCTCGGAAGGGTTCATGCCCGCTGCGGGCTCGTCGAGAAGAAGGAGCTTGGGTCCGGTAGCGAGTGCTCTTACGATCTCAAGTCTTCTCTGTGCACCGTAGGGAAGTGAATCCGCGGTAACATTTGCAAGATCTGCCATTCCGAAGATGTCGAGGAGCTCCAGTGCTCTTTCGTGCGCCTTCTTTTCCTCGCTCCAATAGTTGGGAAGTCTGAAGACACCTGCAAGAGTGTGGTATCCCATGTGATTGTGAAGTCCGATCTTAACGTTCTCTTCGACGGTAAGCTTGTCGAAAAGACGGATATTCTGGAAGGTTCTTGCGATACCCATCTGGTTTACCTGAACGGGAGTCAGGTTGTGGGTATCCTTGCCGCCCAGCATGATGGTTCCTCTTGTGGGCTCGTAAACCTTGGTCAGGAGATTGAAGATGGTGGTCTTGCCGGCACCGTTGGGTCCGATGAGTCCGCAGATCTCAGTAGCTCCTATTCCGATATTGAATTCATCAACGGCAACCAGTCCGCCGAAATCAATTCCAAGGTGAGCCGCTTCGAGAACGAGGGGCTTTCCGAGATCCTTCTCCGGTACAAAATTGGGGCTGGGTACATTAACGAGTTTTACTTCGGGAGATTTGCTCATTATTTCTTCCCTCCCTTCGAAAATGTCATCCTGACTTTCATTCTCAGTTTCTTTGTAAATATGTCTATGCGTCCCTTGAGCTTCTCGTTATTGGAAACGAGCATAACGAGGATAAGTACGATCGCATAAACGAGCATACGGTAATCGCTGAATTTTCTCAGAAGCTCGGGAAGGACAACCAGGATTCCCGCTGCGATGAGCGATCCGGTCATGTTGCCGATTCCGCCGAGTACCACGAATACGAGAACAAGGATCGATGTGTTGAAATCGAATTTCTTGGGAACAAGCGTTGAGTAGTTAAGTGCATAAACCGCACCTGCCGATCCCGCCATAGCTGCAGAGATCGTGAATGCGAGCATCTTGTACTTCATGGGTGAGATGCCCATGCTCTCAGCTGCGATCCTGTTATCCCTGATAGCCATTATCGCACGTCCTGTCCTTGAGTTAACAAGGTTCTGGATGATGACAAGCACGATGAGAAGAAGGATGACCGCTGCGCTGAAGGTTGCGATCTTGCTGATTCCGACGGCGCCCATGGGTCCGTTGATGATGACCTTGCCGAGGGGATCCATTCCGAGCGCATCGGGATTGTTGAATGCAAAGTGAAGTCCCTTTTCATCGATTCCGACGTAAAGGCAGTTCAGTATGTTCTTGATGATCTCACCGAATGCGAGGGTAACGATCGCAAGGTAGTCGCCGTTAAGTCTGAGAACGGGAATACCGATAAGGAAACCTGCAATACCTGCAATGATCGCACCGATAAGAATACTGACGAAGAGCTTTGCGGGATTTGAAGCGTTTCCCATAGCGGAACTTATGATGACCGCAGCGAAAGCACCGACCGACATAAAGCCCGCATGTCCGAGTGAAAGCTCACCGGAGATACCTACCACAAGGTTAAGTGATACGGCCATGATCATATAGCAGGTGATCGGTATCAGCTGACCCTTAAGCGCACTGGTGATGTTTCCGGTTGATACGAGTATCTGGAAAACCAGATAGAACACAATGACTATCGCGTAATTTAAGAATGCTTTTTTGGAAAGCCCGGAGGCTTTTTTCAGACTGAACATTTTTCTGCCTCCTTATACTTTCTCGTGAATCTGTTTGCCAAGCAGACCCGTGGGTCTGAATATGAGTACCACGATCAGAACTCCGAACACGATCGCGTCCGCAAGCTCCGATGATATATATGCTCTCGCGAATATTTCTATCACTCCGAGTAATATTCCTCCGATCATTGCTCCGGGGATGGAACCGATTCCTCCGAAGACCGCAGCGGTGAATGCCTTGATACCGGGCATTGAACCGGTTGTGGGCATGAGTGTCGGATATGCGGTGCAGAGCAGTACTCCGGCGATCGCCGCAAGACCCGAACCTATAGCGAATGTAAGTGAAATGGTGAAGTTTACGTTGATCCCCATCAGGGTTGCCGCGCCCTTATCCTCGGAAACGGCTCTCATTGCCTTTCCGACCTTGGTACGTGAAGTGAAAAGAGTAAGTGCGACCATGATGATGACATTTGCAACGATGGCGACAAGCGCAACGGGCGAGATCCTCGCTCCGGCAAATTCGATCGCCTCGATATTTTTGAACATATTGGGGAATGCCTTGGGATTTGCTCCCCAGATGATAAGTGCCGCATTCTGGAGAAAATAGGACATTCCGATGGCGGTTATCAGAACCGCAAGTGAAGTGGCCGAACGGAGAGGCTTATAAGCCAGACGCTCGATGGTGATACCGAGGGTCGTGCACACGATCATGGCAAGAAGAACCGCAAGCGGTGCGGGAAAACCCAGATACATCATTGAACAGAAGGATACATATCCGCCTACCATTATGACATCGCCGTGTGCGAAGTTCAGCATCTTCGCTATTCCGTATACCATCGTATACCCGAGAGCGATTATCGCATATATACTTCCCAGGCTTATTCCGTTTATCAGATTTGCCAGCATATGTACTCTCCTTAAAATGCATTAGGCGCCCGGGTGACAGCTTGCCGTCTGACCGGCAAGCTGCACTAAAGCGCCCCATTGCGTTATTATAATAAATTTACGAACAGATTTCTACGTTGAAATTACATTCCTACGTAAACGCCGTCCTTGATAACAACAGCCTTGGGCTGCTTGTTAACCTGGCCGTTTGCATCCCATACCATTCCGAGACCGGTTACACCGTCAGCGGAGAAATCGGGATCGGTGAATACGGAGATGAGGATCTCGCAGAGCTCGTCTGCGCCCATTCCGGTAACATCAAGTCCGCCGTTCTTTGCTGCGTAGAACTCAAGAGCTGCCTTGATGGCATAAGCACAGTCATATCCGTCTGCTGCGAACTGTGAAGGAACCTCGCCATAGTTCTCGTTGTACTTTGCAACAAAGTTCTTGGTGAGATCATCGGTAGCGTCTGCAGAGAAGGGAGTGAGAAGCATTACGCCCTCTGCAAGGGAAGTATCAAATCCCTCGATGGTAAGGATTCCGTCCATTCCGTCTACACCGAAGAACTTAGGGCTGTATCCTGCTGAAGCAGCCTGCTGGAGAATAAGTGAAGCAGGGGTGTAGTAGATGGGAAGGAATACAAGGTCTGCACCGTTTGACTTGGCATCACCGACCTGAACAGAGAAATCGGTGGTGTCATCGGTAAAGGTGGTCTCGGAAACGATGTCAAGTCCGAGCTCTCCGGCCTTTGCCTTGAATGTCTGATAGATACCGGTTGAGTAAGCATCTGCATTGTTGTAGATGATGGCAACCTTGGTAGCAAGCTTGTTGTCGAAAATGTACTGAGCGGAAGCTGAACCCTGGTTGGGATCTGCGAAGCAGAGCTGGAATACATTGTCCTTTCCTTCGGTTACGGCAACAGCTGAAGCTGAAGGAGTGAGCATGAATACTCTGTCGGAATTAGCTTCTGCAGAAACAGCGATACAGGGAGTGGTGGTAACGGTACCTGCGATTGCCTGTACGCCCCAGTCCTGAAGCTGGTGATAAGCATTTACGGACTTCTCTGCATCGTGCTCATCGTCCTGAGCCTGAAGCTCGATGGTGAATCCGGTTCCCTCTGCGTTGATCTCGTCAACAGCGATCTTAGCTCCGTTAGCTACGGCATTTCCGTAGATTGCGGCACCGCCGGTAAGGGGTCCGATGACTCCGAGCTTAAGAGTTCCGGTAAGAGCTCCGTTTCCGGTTGCACCGCTTCCGGTATTACCGGATCCGGTATTGCCGCCCTGGCCGCAAGCGGTCATGGAAAGAACCATTGCTCCGACCATCATAAGTGAAAGCAGTTTCTTTTTCATAATATTTCCTCCTGTTACAT
>JAFZWW010000141.1 GCA_017617005.1 Lachnospiraceae bacterium | reverse complement strand
ATCGTGGGATTCCCCATCCCCATCATCTTTGCACTGCTTTTGAACGAGCTCCGTTTCAAGTTCTTCAAAAAGACAGTACAGACCATCGCTTACATGCCCCACTTCCTTTCATGGGTCATCATCTACGGACTGGCTCTTCAGCTTTTTACTCCCGACAACGGACTCATCAATATGGTCCTCAAGTATTTCGGACATGAAGCCATTCCTTTCCTCAATGACGGTCATACCTGGGTTGCAACCTACATCGGCCTCGGAATCTGGCAGTCCTTCGGATGGAACTCGATCATCTATCTGGCAGCGATCTCCGGGATCTCTCCCGAGCTTTACGAAGCGGCATCCGTTGACGGTGCGGGCAGATTCCAGAAGATGTGGCACATAACCCTTCCCGGAATCAGGCCTACCATCGTGGTTCTTCTGATCCTGGCACTCGGTAATGTCCTCGGTTCAAACTTCGACAGACCTTTCGTTCTTCAGAATAACCTGGTCATGGAAAATGCGGAGGTTATCTCGACCTTCGTTTACAAATACGGTATCAAGGCGCTTCAGTTCTCACTGACAACCGCGGTCGGACTGTTCCAGTCTGTCATCAATGTCATATTCCTTGTGCTTGCCAACTGGTTCTCCAAGCGTATGGGCGAGCGCGGACTTTTGTAGGAGGCTGTCATGGAAGAAACAAGCAGAGAGATACATTCCTTAAAAACCAAGATAGGAGACTGGGTCATAGTTTTCATCTGCGTGCTGATCGCTCTTATCTGTCTTTTGCCGATGGTGAACCTGCTCGCAAGATCTCTTTCCGGCACGGATTACCTGCTCAGGCACGAGGTATACCTGATCCCCAAGGGACTTAACATCGATTCGTATGTAACCGTCCTCAAGGATCCCAAGTACATCAAGTCCTTCGTGTGGACGGTTATCCTTACCGCAGTGTGCACGATCCTGAGCCTTACGATGAGCACGCTCTGTGCGTTCCCGCTTATCTTCCCCGCATTAAAAGGAAGGAAAGCAATAAACGCATTCATCACGATCACGATGTTCTTTAACGCAGGTACCATCCCCAACTACCTGCTGATGCAGAAACTGGATCTGCTCGACAATCCGCTTGTTCTGATAATTCCCGGATGCCTGAGCGTTTACAACATGATCATCCTCAGAAGCTTTTTCTATGGCATTCCCGAATCGCTCAGGGAGTCTGCGGAGATCGACGGTGCGAGTTATTTCACGGTTCTTCTGAAGATCTACATACCTCTTTCGAAGCCGGTTCTCGCAACACTTGCTCTTTTCTACGCAGTAGGAAGATGGAACGGATACTCGGATGCACTCATGTATATGAAGAACAAGGATTTCTATCCCCTGCAGCTTCTCATGTACAACATCCTGAACAATATCAACCAGGTAGAGGTTGCGGCACAGGAAGGATTTACATCACCCGGACTTAAGGAATCGCTCAAGGCTGCGATCGTTATGTTCTCAACGATCCCGATCCTGTGCATCTACCCTTCACTTCAGAAGTACTTCATCCAGGGCGTTACGCTCGGTGCGGTCAAGGAGTGACACATATCAATGAGATTTTGGCGGTAGTAAGCCGTTGAAATAAAGATTAAAGGAGGAAAAAATGAAAAAGAAAGTATTGTCATTACTTCTTGCCGGCTCTATGGTTCTTTCCATGGTTGCCTGCGGAAACACAGCTGACACTCAGCCTGTCGGTGTTCCCGAAGTAGGAACAGTCGATCAGAGCACCTTCGAAGGTGACGGATCTGAGATCGAGGGAGGAAGCAGCTCCGAACTCGTTGACGGAAGATTCGCAGAGACCAGACACATTACCGTTGAGATCTATGACCGCGGAAATGACGGCGGCACCGATCCCACCAACAACATGTACACCGAGTACATCAAGAAGGGTATGCTTGAGGATCACAACGTAGAAGTTGAATTCGTAGCAGTTCCCCGCTGGACCGAGGTTGATGAGATCAACAACCTTCTCGCAGCAGGTACCGCTCCCGACATCTGCGTAACCTATTCATATCCCACCATTCAGACCTATGCAGGAATGGGCGGCGTTCTCGATCTTCAGAACTTCGTAGTTGATTACAAGAACGACATCCCCAACCTTTGGAACTGGCTTGGAACCACCAATATGTATTGGGACAAGAGCGTTACCGACGGAACCCTTTGGGCGATCGAAGGAAAGAGAGCAAACAACAACCGTATCGTATGCTTCATGCGTCAGGACTGGCTCGATACTCTCGGACTTGATGCTCCTACCACCAGACAGGAGTTCTATGAGTGCATCTGCGCTTTCAGGGACAACGCTGACACCCTTCTCGGAAAGGACGCTTCCAAGATGGTTCCTTTCTCAGTTTCCTATGATGTAGGCTGGAGAGCAGCTCTTCTCATCGAGTCCATGATGGATCCCGCTATCACTGATAAGGAGCTCTATGTAAACGGCTTCGATGACAGAAAGCTCACCCAGAACGGAACCAAGGACGCACTTAAGATCCTCAACCAGTGGTACAACGAAGGCCTTATGTGGAATGACTTCGCTCTTTACTCATCAGGCGATTCTACCGAGGATGACATGATGAAGGCCGGCTATGTAGGCGCATTCATGCACAACTGGGATTATCCCTTCAGAAACGGCGAAGATTCCATCAACGCTAACCTTGCAAGACTTGTAGGACCTGAAGCTAAGTTCGTTGCTGTTGACTGCTTCGAAGCTTCCAACGGCGAGATCATCAAGTACACCGACTCAACTGCCGGCGACAGAAAGATCTTCTTCCCTTCAACCAATGATGAGCCTCTTGCATCACTGCTTTACCTTGACTGGATCTCAGATCCTACTCACATCCAGTATCTCCAGATCGGTGAAGAAGGAGTTACCCACGAAGTACTTCCCGACGGCGCATTCACTTTCATGGCTGCTACCGGCGAAGCTATCATGAACTCCGGACAGAACATCGATATGACCATTACCTGTAACGGACTTTGCCTGTCAACTCCCGAACTTACCGTTGCTTCACTTGCCAACAACTATCCTCCCTGCGATCCCGCAGATGTAGCTCAGGCAAATGCTGTAGCCAATAACGGAAAGAAGCCCGCTAAGAATTCCAAGATCACAACCATCAAGGCTGAGGAAGGAATGGGCGAAGCTCTCAATGCAAAGAGAGACATCATCTATGATTCGGTCGTTGTATGCTCACCCGAAGAGTTCGATGCTAAGTGGGACGAGCTTATGAGCGATTATCTCAATGCAGGCGGACAGGCTATCATTGACGAGAGACTTGCCGCTTGGGAAGCTCTCTACGGTGACAAGACCATGCTTGACTGATCTCATGAAAGATTAGTTAACGGTTCAAATTCTTTTTTCAAGAGCGGTGCTCCGATCAGGCGGGGCACCGCTTTTTTACGGGCTTTTCCGTGGCCTTTT
>JAFZWW010000140.1 GCA_017617005.1 Lachnospiraceae bacterium | reverse complement strand
TGCTATATTTATGTTTGTCTGGATGATTGTTGGAACATAAAATCGCAAGATAATCGTGCTAAAGGTGACGAAAAAAAATCCGAAATTGAAACACTGATAAATAAAGGATTTGGGATATTGATATGTTTTGCCATACAACCAAAAGGTTTGGGTTTTGGGAGCCCTTTTAATGTTTGCAGGGAAATGAACGGAGAGATAATGATAAAACTGATAAGACCCGATAAAGAACTCGAATCAAAGGCACTGGATTTTAAACAGGAGTTCTTGGACAATAACGAAAAAATAATCAACGGAAGCGAGCTTCTCGATCAGATGGATTCTTACGAAGAGTGGCTGGTTTCTGTCACAAACAATGTAAGCGAGGAGACCGTTAATCCCGCCTGGGTGGTAACGGATACATTTTTTGCGGTGGACGAAGCCGGCAGGATCGTTGGGATCATAGATCTCAGACATACGCTGAATGATTTCCTGAAGGATTTCGGAAATTGCGGATACAGCGTCAGACCGTCCGAAAGAAGAAAAGGCTATGCCACCGAGATGTTAAGACAGATCCTGGGCGTAGCGAGACAGTGCGGAATGAAAGAACTGCATCTTTCCGTGGAGCGCGATAATGAACCATCGGTTAAGACGATCAAAACCAACGGCGGCGTATATGAGAGAAGCTTTGAGTTTGAAGGCGAGCAGGCGGACATATACAAAATAGCTCTAAATGATTAAGTATATCCGGTTAACTTGTTTTTTTCTCAATTCTCAGTTGTTTGATTTTTCAAATGATAACTTTTACGCTATAAGCAGAAAATGAACTGCAGGCATTTTCCGATACCAATGATCGATAGTTGATTTAATTCGGAAAGGTGAAAAAATATGGCAGATAATCTGGGAACAAATATAAGAAGATTCAGAAAGAACAAGGGATATACTCAGGAAGAATTGGCAGGGCTGCTCGGTGTTACACCGCAGGCGGTAAGCAGATGGGAATCGGAGGCGGGACTTCCCGATGTATCGATGATCGTCCCCATAGCCCAGACACTCGGAATCACAACCGATGCTCTTCTCGGATATCAGCAGCAGAGCAGGGATGATAGGATCACTCAGAAGATCTTTGAAAAAATGTCCGAGCTTGAGGATGTTTCGGATCCCGGCGGAAGTGAACTCAAGGTAGTTGAGTATCTTGCGGACGAAGTTGCAAAGAATCCGATGAATTACGATGTGGTGCTCAAATATGTCCAGCGCGTTGCGGGACTGAGCTATTACATCGACATGCAGAATCTGTTATCGGATGACCCCGAACGTGCCAAGTCGATCCTTGATGACGGAATAAGAAAAGGCATCAATATAATCAGATACTGCAGCGAAGCGGTCAAGATCAATAAAGCACACCATGCCCTCGCATGGATCTACATCCATATGAAGGATTATGACAATGCGAGAGAGCATGTGAATGTTCTTCCCAGTCTCGAAGGACACTGCATCCGTGAAGATCTTGGACTGTCCCTCACTTTCTTTGAAAAGGGCTATGATGCAATGAAGGACAGCGCGGTCGAGCTCGGGACGCTTCTCTTTAATATGATCGCAAGTCAGGCAGAGAAGCTGACAACCTTTTACTGTTATTTCGGACCGCTCGAGGAAGCGATCGAGATCTGTGACTGGTGCGAAGCGGTCATCGGCGCCTATACATCCAAGCCTGAGTTTTCGACGGATAATCACAAATGGGTTCTCCGCAAGCTTAACTTCAGCAAGATGAGTGCATATGTCCGCGCCGGAGAGAACGAGAAAGCAATCGAGACTCGTGACAAGTATCTGAAAGAGATCAGGGAAAAGGGAATCTTTACCGGAGATGAACTGAAATCGGTAGAAAAAGAATTCAACGAAGGAATCTATATTCTTTAAAACGCAATGAATCTTGTAATAATTTTGGGAAGCGGCGCAGTCGGAAAAATGACTGTCGGCCGGGAATTAATGAAAATAACGGATTACAGGCTCTTTCACAATCATCATATGATAGAGCCTGTAATAGAGATATTCGGAAAGGTTGACGGAGCACTTGTAAGCAGGCTCCGTGAAGATATTTTCGATGCTTTCTTAAATACCGATTACAGCGGAATGATCTTCACCTACATGTTGGCCTTCGATATGCAGTCCGATTGGGATTATATGAGATCGGTCGCGGAGAAATTTGAGTCAACCGACGGAAGCGTGTATTACGTTGAACTCGTTGCAGACAGGGCGGTCAGGATCGAAAGAAACAAGTCGGAGAACCGTCTGAACAATAAACCCTCCAAGAGAGATGTCGTGTTATCGGAAGACCGCATGCTCAGGGAGGAAACCAAGTATCGTCTTGTCAGTAACGACGGAGAGATTCCTTTCGAGAACTATATCAAGATAGATAATACTCACCTGGAACCCACAGAGGTTGCTCGGATGATCAAGGACCGTTTTAACCTTCAGGGCATCGGAGTCACGGAGATGATGAACCGCGTAAGACTTGAAGAAGTACAGGAAGACGAGATCGGGCAGTTGCGTGATATGCAGATACAGAGCTTTATGCCACTGTATGAGAAATATCACGATGAAGGTTCGCCTGCAATTGAAACCATAGAGAGAATTCGAAACAGGTTTATGCAGGAGAACAGAAAGTATTATTTTATTCTCAAGGACGGAGCAAGAGTAGGCGCAATCAATATCGGAAGAAAAGCATCGGACACAGAGGAAGGCAGCCTGTATATATCCCCGATCTTTATTCTTCCGAAATATCAGAACTTGGGAATCGGATATATAGCGATCCAAAAAGCCTTTGAGATGTACTCGGATACCAAGGTGTGGAAGCTGGATACGATCCTTCAGGAAAAGGGAAACTGTCATCTGTATGAAAAATGCGGCTTTGTACGCGTCGGTGAGGAACATGTGATAAACGAACATATGACGATCATCGATTACGAAAAAAGAAACTGAGTGAAGGAATGCCGAATGAAGACAAGGGATGAAGTGATAAGCTTTGGTCTTTCTTTTCCGGATACATATACGGATACTCCGTTTCGTGACACCAACTGGCAACTGGTCCGTGAAAAGACGACGAAGAAGGCTTTTCTTTGGACCTACGAAAGGGATGGCCGAATCAATATAAATGTAAAGGTCGATCCCGAGTGGAGGGATTTCTGGAGAAGAACTTATGAATCCGTGATCCCGGCCTATCATCAGAATAAAGAAAAATGGAACACGGTCATTCTCGACGGATCCATACCTGACAAGGATATAAAAAGAATGATCGCGGAGAGTTACGATCTGGTAACGGATTCTCCGACGAAAAGGATCTATGAAGCCGTCAAAAGAATTCCCAAAGGGCATGTGGCAACATATGCACAGGTTGCGGAAATGGCAGGCGACAGAAAAATGGCAAGAGCCGTGGGAAATGCTCTTCACAAAAATCCCGATCCATCGACCATTCCGTGCCACCGCGTTGTAAACGCTAAGGGAGAGCTTGCCGGGGAGTATGCTTTCGGCGGCGCATGGAAGCAGGCAGAGATACTGAAGAAAGAAGGCGTCGAGTCTGCAGACGGAAAAGTTGATCTGAAAAAGTACGGAATCTTAATGTACAGAAATTAATATCTGATGCAAAAGAAAAACAGAAAAAGAATAAGTGTTGTCAGCACATGGCATTACATCCGACTGGTCTACAGATCGGTGCTTTTTGTGCTGCTTCTTATAGCGTATATCCGTTTCAAGTTTTATTCCGAGGCATCGATCATTGAGAGTGCGGAAAGTATGCCTCCAATCATAATCATCACCTGGGCAATATTTGTCGTGGAGATGATATTCCGTTTCTTTCCGTCAAAGTATGAAAGTCCCGGATGCCAAAAGCAGTTTGCAAAGAACTACATAAAAACCGGCAGCACGGACATAGTGATCCATGATAATAATGCCACCGTACTGGTTTTGCTGATCTGGGTCGTATTCAACGGACTTTTCGGTGCCCTGCATATGGCGGGTATTCTTGATGACGGTATCATGATTCTTCTGTGCAGCGCATATTCCATATGCGATATCGTATGCATCCTGTTCTTCTGTCCTTTCCAGACATGGTTCATGAAGAACAAATGCTGCAGTACATGCAGGATATATAACTGGGACTATGCCATGATGTTTACTCCGCTTTTCTTTATACAAAAGAGTTACACATGGAGTCTGCTTGTTTTATCCGTGGCACTTCTTGTGCGTTGGGAAATTACATTCTATCTGCATCCCGAAAGATTTTCGGAAAAGACTAACGATTATCTTCAATGTAAGAACTGCACGGAAAAACTCTGTGTTCACAAAAAGCAGCTGAACTCATTGTGGAAGCATATTGAAGAGTATTCCGCGGAACGTATCAAACGTCTAAAGAAATAAGAACTTCCAGGGAACGGATATACTACAGATATAATGATAAAGAACCCGGACGGTAATAAAATTATTATGAAGGATTATCTGTCCTGAGCCTCACATCGTATTCTGTTAAGGAAAAGAGAAATGGAAATCTGGGATGCATATGATTCGGAATATAATATCGTCGAAGGTATGACTCTTATCAGGGGTGAGGAAAGCTCGATACCCGACGGAGTTTATCATTTGGTATGTCATGTTCTTGTAAAGCATACAGACGGAACCTACCTTCTTATGCAAAGGGATCCGCGAAAGCCTTATCCGAATATGTGGGAGGCAACAGCGGGAGGCTCTGCATTGAAGGGAGAATCTCCCATGGAATGTGCGATCAGGGAACTCCGGGAAGAGACGGGAATAGCTGCCACACAGTTGGAGGAGATCCGAAGATTTGTCTGGGACCCGACAAGATGCTTTTATGTGGAGTATCTGTGCATAACCGATTGTGACAAGAACAGCGTTGTGCTTCAGGAAGGCGAGACCGTAGCATTTAAGTGGGCGACTGCAGACGAGATCTCCCTGATGAAGTCCGATGAAATGCTGAGCGAATGGATGAGAAGGTACATCAGCATTCATTCCGGAAAAATGAAGCTGGTATTTCCGAGTATCGAATACAAGGACAAGGCCATTGATTATATCAGGGAATTTAACGAATACGGTTCTGATATAAACGGAAGCGGTTCGCTCGATGATTACCTGAAGGAATCAACATATGAAAAGTGGCTGGAAAAAGTGATGAGCTATATTGATATAGCAAATCTGCCCGAGCCCAAAGTACCCGACCTGACATATTTCTACGTTAGAAAAGAAGACGATAGGATCGTGGGAATGATCAATATACGTCTTGCACTGAATGACTTCCTGCGAAATGAAGGAGGTCACATCGGTTATTCGGTAAGACCTACGGAGAGACGCAAGAATTACGCGACAGATATGCTCACACTTGCACTGAAAGTATGCCGCAGGGTAGGAATAAAGGAAGTACTTGTGTCGTGTGACAAGGAAAATCCTGCATCCGCAGGTGTGATCAGAAAATGTGACGGCATATTGAAGAAAGAGTTTTACAGCGAAACATTCGATGAGACAATACAGATGTACGGAATAAATATTTAAATGTGTCCGCGGGGGGAGCATTAAAAGGAAATGATAGCAGATACGGAAGTTAAGGAAATATTGTCGGATTATATATCCGACAGTAAAGTCCAGGAAATGAAACGTTACATCCAGCATGGAAGCGTTTCAACATATGAACATTGTAATAACGTTGCGGAATTCAGTTACAAGATGGATAAGAAGCTGTCTCTTCATTCCGATCTGAATGTACTTTTGGTCGGAGCGCTTCTGCACGATTTTTATCTGTATGACTGGCATGATCATAAAAAAGAAGAACGACTTCCCCATGGATTTACTCATGCAAGGGATGCATGTAAAAATGCCGGTAAATATTTTAATCTGGATGACAGAACGAAAAGAGTGATCTCCTGTCATATGTGGCCGCTCACATTAAGGAGCATCCCGAAAGCAAAGGAAGAATGGATCGTATGCCTCGCAGACAAATGTGTATCTTTGCAGGAGACTTTGTTTGCAAGGCATCGATAACGGATAAAAAATGAAAAATATAAATGCATTGATCACTCAATGCGGATTGGGAACAATTGAAGAAGAGATGATTCCGGTATCCGGCGGATTCATGCACAAGATGTTTAAGGTGCGTACGACATCCGGAACGTATGCGGTAAAATGTCTGAATCCGGAGATCATGAGTCGTCCGGATGCAATGAATAATTATGCCAAAGCCGAAAAGCTTGAGAGGATCTTAGAGGATAACGGCCTTCCTGTTGTGGCTGCATTATCTTTTGATGATAAGAAGATGATGGAGCTGGGTGGAAGGTTTTATTATATCTTCCCCTGGCAGGAAGGTAATATCACGGACTTTAATGAGATCTCGGCAGAGCAGTGCTTTACCGCGGGCTCGCTTCTGGGTAAGATCCACCGTATTGACGCACAGAATACGGATGCGGAAGAAGCGGAACGCAGTGAGATTGATTTTGCTTCGTTACTTGAGAGTGCTGTGAAAAAAGAAAGTGTGATAGCCTCTGTCCTTGAAGAGAATCTCACACTTTTGGACAGTGCACAGAAGCAGCTTAACGAAGCACGTAAAAAGCTACCTTCGATGAGTGCGATCTGTGACGATGATATGGATCCCAAGAATATAATGTGGCATGACGGCAACGCATACATTATCGATCTTGAATGTCTGGAATACGGAAACCCCATAGCATCTTGTTTAAACCTTGCGCTGCAGTGGTCCGGAACCGTGACCGGAAAATTCAGCATAATAAATCTTGAATCCTTTTTCAAGGGATATCTGGAATCATATGACAACGGATTCAGATCGTATGATGAGCTGTTCGGGATTTCCTATACATGGATAGAATGGCTTGAGTACAACATCAGGCGTGCGCTGGGAATGGTAAGCTCCGATGCGGATGAAATAAAGCTCGGAGAAAGTGAAACCATTAATACGGTTGGCAGGATAAGGTTCCTGGCATCGATACAGGAAGAAATATGCACCGTACTAAATTCTCTCCCCGCACCGGATCCAAAGAACTATGAGACCCATGATGACAGACTCTGTTACATCGATCTTCTTTTTGAAGGTGAGCTGAATAATATCCCGCAGTTTGAATCACCCGAAGGATATCGTTTTGTCTCTTACAAAGACGGAGATAAAAATGCGTGGATCGATATAGAATTTTCTGCAAAAGAAGTACTGAGCAGGGAACACGGTGAAGAGTGCTGGCAGAGATATTACGGTAATGCCGAATCGGAGCTTCCGCAGAGAATGTTTTTCATGGAAGACGAAGATGGAAACAAGATTGCCACAGCAACTGCTTTCTATGACATTCACGGAAAGGGAAAGCCCGGAGAAGGACAGCTTCACTGGGTTGCGATAAAAAAGGAAGCACAGGGCAGGGGGCTTTCAAAGCCTCTTATCACATATGTTCTCGGCGTGATGAAAGAACTTGGATATACAAGCGTTAAGATCCACACACAGACCAATACGTGGCTTGCGTGTAAAGTATATTTTGATCTGGGATTCCGGCCCGAAGCGGAAAGCTCATTGAAGAACAAGACAGGATGGAAAACGGTCGAACTGCTTACGGGAAGAAAAATGCTTGCGGACTGAGGCAAATTATGGAAATAAAAACAGAAAGATTACTGCTCCGTCCCATCCGGCTTGGTGACGAGAAGCAGATACATGAATATGCGGGAGACAGGGAGATCACAATGATGTTCTGGCTTCCCAATGATACATTCGAAGAAACATGTGACTTCGTAAAAAGAAATGCGGAGGAATGGAATTCCGCAGATCAGCTTGACTATGAATTTGTGATCATACATGACGGACGCATAATCGGCGGATGTGACGCCGACCTCAGTCACAGTGATGACAGATCATATGCAACTCTGGGATGGATCATAAACAAGGAATTCAGAAACCGCGGATTTGCATCAGAAGCTGCTGAGGCATTGCTGAACTTTGCATTTGAAAATCTGAGTATCGATAAAGTATACGCCCAGTGCGATACGGAAAATCCTGCTTCATACAAAGTAATGATGAATATCGGAATGACATGTGTGAATGACAAGGGAACCCGCACATATCCCAAAACCGGAAAATCTTCCGGAGAATATACCTGCATGATAACCAAAGATGAGTGGAGAAATAAGAGGAAAGCATAATGGCAGAAAGCTGGGATGTATATACGATCGACAGGAAGCCCACCGGAAAGACATGTCTTCGCGGAGAGCAGGGAAATCTTTCAGATGATGAATTTCATCTGTGGGTAATGGTATGGATCAAAAATCCCGTAACGGGAAAATATCTTGTCTCGCAGAGAGTTGCAGATAAGGAAGTCGATCCTTTGAAATGGGAAACCGTCGCAGGTCACTCCATTTCGGGAGAAACCTCCGTCGAAGCTGCGGTACGGGAAGCATATGAAGAAGTCGGAATACAGTTCAAGCCTGAGGATGCAAAGCTCCTGGTGACAAAGGTAGCAACCGCATATGACGGACGCCGCTTTAATTATATACGCGACACTTTTTATTTCGAAACAACCGAAGAACCCGATCTGAAAAAAGCAACGACCAGAGAAGTTGCTCAGACAAAGTGGCTCTCCTTTCCCGAGATAAGGGCAATGTATGAGCGCGGCGAGTGCTGTCTTAACATGGGGGACATTTACGGCTTTGAACTGAATCCTGTGCCTGCAGACAGATATAAGGAAATCATCGGACAGGTTGTGAAGGGTGTGATAGACCGTCCTCTCGGAAGCGTTCATCCCCGTAAAAAGAATCTGCATTATCCCGTTAACTACGGTTATGTTTCGGGAGTTATCGGCGGAGACGGAGCCGAGCAGGATATATATCTTCTCGGTGAAACCAAACCGGTTTCGGAATATACAGGAAAGGTAATCGCCGTTTATCACCGCTATGATGACAACGAAACAAAATGGATCGTTGTTCCCTGCGACGAGAACGGAAATGTCAGAAGTGATGTTGTTATTCCTTCTGATGATGAGATCTATGCACAGATAGCATTTCAGGAACAGTTTTTCTACGGAGTCCTTGTGAAATAAAAGGAGATCAAAGTGAAGACCATAGAGATACTCGGTGAAAACAGATTTGAAACTTTTACGAAGACAAGAGTCGGATGCCGTGCCGTGATCATTAAGGATGACAAGATCCTTCTATCGCATGAACTGATCAGCGGATGGTGGCTTGTTCCCGGCGGCGGACTCGAAGAGGGCGAAACTCCCGAGGAATGTGTGATAAGAGAGGTTGAGGAAGAAACGGGATTTATCGTTAAGCCTGTTTATCAATTTCTGATACTGAACGAATACTACGAAGAGTATTGCTACACCAGCCACTACTTTGTCTGCGAAGTAACCGGCGAAGGGCAGATGCGTCTTACGGAGGCGGAGCAAAAGCGAGGACTCACACCCGAATGGCTTCCTTTGAAGGATGCGGTGGAGATGTATTCGACACACGAATCATTGGGCGATATCAGTGAAGAAAAGCGAGGCTCGTACCAGAGGGAATACACCGCTCTTCTCGAATATATGAACTGCCTAAATGATGGGATGTGCTGAGCGAAGCGGCGCACCTGCCGAGTCAGGGTAAATGCAAATAGGTATAGTTTTATTATAACGGTTCTTTCTATATAAAGAGGCTTTCCGGGCTGATAGTATTGAAAATGTAAAAGCGCTTTACACGAAACATTAACTGCTATCGGTTTGGAAAGGAAACAATATGAACAGAGATATATTTATCAGAAATCTGACAAAAGAAAAAATCGAGATGAGTCCCAAGGGAAGAAATTCCAACGAGCTTACTCCCGAGGAGTTCGAAAGCTGCTATGAGAATTTCTTCGACATGATCTTCGAGATCGCAGCTACCGACATCTCTTCACTTACCGGATACGGAGAGTTCGATGAGAACAATCAGGCTCCCTATGAAACTCTCGAGGACTTCATCCGCGACGAGATCATCAACGAGAAGACGGAAGGCTACTGGAAGAACTGGACACAGATGTTCGGAACCACCTTCCTCGAGAAGAATTACTATTTCGAGATCGCCGAGAAGGCTCTCAAATATGCTCCCTACTGTGAAGGCAGAAGATATCTTGCGAACAACAACACGTTCTTTTGCAACATGATCGTCGGTGAGGACGGAAAGACATATTGTGCCGACTGGGGACGAGCAGGCATCATGGATTTCCTGATGGACTTTGCGATACTCGATCTGAACAAGCCCTATCTTCTTGTTCCCGAAAAGCTTTATGAGTATGCTAAAAAGAAGAAC
>JAFZWW010000139.1 GCA_017617005.1 Lachnospiraceae bacterium | reverse complement strand
TTTTCCGATCATTTAATATGGAAAGATTAAGAAGTAACGCACAGTTTTCGGATGTTTACCGGACACACAGATCCTTCGCAGACGACAATTTTGTCATGTATGTCAGAGAAAACGGGGAATCCTTTAACCGTGTAGGCGTAAGCGTAAGCAAGAAGATCGGAAACAGTGTCGTAAGACACCGTGTGAAGAGACTTGTAAAAGAAGCCTTCAGAAATTCCGAGAATATGTTCAATAGTGGTTTGGACATAGTGTTTGTTGCAAGAAAAAATGCTGCATTTATGACATATTCAGATGCACAAAGATCTCTGATGGGTCTTGCAGCTTCCCATCGCATCCTGCAAAAAGCGGGCAATTGATCATATTTATATATGAAGAGATTCTTTATTTGGTTGATCACGTTATATAAGAAATATCTTTCTCCTCTTAAGAGAACGAAGTGTCCATATTATCCGAGCTGTTCCTCATACGGAATGGAAGCCATAGAGGTAAACGGAGTTATTATAGGAAGTTTGCTCACTCTTTGGAGAATTTTGAGATGTAATCCTTTTTCAAAGGGTGGAGTAGACCCTGTTCCCAGAATGAGGAAAAGATATTCAGGGAGAATTTAATGTATTTTACTCTTTTAACACCTAATTCCACTCCCATTTTCAAGTACATCGTATGGGTACTCGGAAAGATAATGGAGGGAATCTTTTTAGTTCTTGATAAGATCGGTATTCCGAATATCGGTCTTTCCATCATACTCTTTACGGTTTTCGTAAATGTTTGTATGATCCCGCTGACTTACAAGCAGCAGAAGTTCTCCAAGCTTTCAATGAAGATGAATCCTGAGATCAAGGCCATTCAGAAGAAGTATCAGGGCAAGAGGGATCAGGAATCTGCAATGAAGATGAATGCCGAGACCCAGGCAGTATATGCCAAGTACGGTGTTTCACCTACCGGAAGCTGCGGATATCTTCTCATCCAGTTACCCATTCTCTTTGCTCTGTACAGGGTTATCTATCAGATTCCCGCATATGTTACCAAGATAGGTGATGTATTCAGGGTTCTTACCGATAAGATCATTGCTGTCGACAACGGTACTTTCATTTCGGAAAACCCCGATGGTCTTGCAAGTATCACAAGTGCTCTTAAGATGTATGCTTCCAATATCAGGGAAGGAAATCTTTCCAACGGCATCATCGATGTTCTCAACAGAACTTCAACAGCTGACATGGCTGTCATCAGCGCTCATTACGGACTTTCAGATCTTACCTATGAAGGGGCAAGGATCATTTCGACCGCAGGTGAAAAGGGACTTCTGGATATCTACAATAATTTCCTTGGTCTTAACATCAGAAATACCCCCTGGTACATCATCAAGGAAAGCTTTGCTTCACATGCATATCTGCTGATGATAGCAGCTGCCCTTGTTCCCATCGTTTCAGGTTTCACCCAGTGGCTTTCCATCAAGCTTGCTCCGACCCAGTCACAGCCTGCCGGAGACAATTCACAGGCTGATCAGATGGCACAGACCATGAAGACCATGAATGTGATGATGCCTCTCATGTCGGTATGGATCGGTTTTTCATTCCCTACCGGTCTCGGTATCTACTGGATTGCAAACGCTGTTGTCCGTGTAATCATCCAGATCATCATGAACAAGCGTATTGATAAGATCGATTTTGATGAGCTCATCAAAAAGAATTCCGCAAAGAGCCAGAAGAAGCTTGAGAAAATGCAGGAAGCACAGGCTAAGATGCAGAATTATGCCGCACTCAATACCCGCAGCATCGAGAGCAAGGCATCATATGTAAATAAGGATGCATCGGCGGATGAAGGAGAAAGCACCACTGCTCCGACAGATTATGCTCCCGGATCCATGGCTGCCAAGGCAAACATGGTAAACGAATTCAATAAGAGAAACAGTAAGTGAGGTCACCTATCATGGAATATAAAGAATATACAGGCAAAACGGTAAACGATCTGATCACCGATGCATGCCAGGATCTCGGTGTTACCAGTGACAGACTTGATTATGTTGTTGTAGATGAAGGTTCTTCGGGATTTCTCGGAATCGGAGCAAAGAATGCGGTCATCAAAGCCAGGATCAAATCCGACGAACAGATCGCGGAAGAAAAAGCAGCCGAGGAAAAGAAGTCAGAAGTAAAGGAAGAGGTTAAAGAATCCGCTTCAGAAGAAAAGAAGGACGAAGCTCCCAAAAAGCAGTCTTCCGAAAAGATCATTCCCGTATCCGATCCCGCTAAGTATGAAGCCATCGCGGTAAAATTCCTTGAGGATGTTTTCAAGGCAATGGGACTTGAAGCTTCAATGAAGACCTCGTTCGAACTCAGTGAGAATGCACTTGATATCGAGATCGTCGGAAGCGATATGGGAATCCTCATCGGTAAGAGAGGAGCAACCCTCGATTCACTCCAGTATCTGGTAAGCCTTGTTGTTAACAAGGAGAGCGAGCAGTATATCAGAGTCAAGGTTGATACCGAGGACTACAGAGAGAGAAGAAGAGCAACTCTTGAAAATCTCGCTAAGAATGTTTCTTCCAAGGTAAAACGTACCGGACGCCCTTATGAGCTCGAGGCAATGAATCCTTATGAAAGAAGGATCATCCACTCCGCACTTCAGGATAACAAATATGTTTATACCTACAGTGAGGGCGAAGGTGTGGACAGACATATCATCGTAGCGCTCAAGGACGGTGTTAAGCCTACCGGTGATTATAACCGCGGCCGCAGAGGCAAGAGGTATTGATCTTAGTCTTAAATGGCTGAATAAGTAATTTTTTTAAGGGCCATGGCGACTGCTGTGGCCTTTATTTTGTAAAATGACCGATAATCTACAGAAAACAATTGCGGCGATATCGACAGCCCTTTCCGACTCGGGAATAGGTATCATCAGGGTCAGCGGCCCGGATGCTGTTAAGATATGTTCCGAAATAATCTTTGATAAAAAGAAAGAATCCGTTCCGGATAAGATGGAAGCGGGTACTTTCAGGCATTGCTATGTTTATGACGGTGATGAGATCCTTGATGAATGCATAGTCCTGCTTTATAAAGCACCCCATTCATATACAGGTGAGGATACCGTTGAGATCCAGTGTCATGGCGGAGTTTATCTTCTCAAAAAAGTTCTCGATCTTGTAACTGCTCATGGTGCCGCTTTATCAGCACCCGGAGAATTTACGAAGAGAGCATTCCTTAATTCCAAGATGGATCTTGCGCAGGCGGAAGCTGTTATGGATCTGATCTCCTCGAGATCCGAAGGTGCGCTCAGGGCTTCAAGGGACCAGATGTCCGGAAGAGTATCCGAAGCGATAAGAAATCTCAGGGCGAAGATTCTTTATGAGACCGCGTTTATCGAATCTGCGATTGATGATCCCGAGCATTACGATCTTACGGGATATGAAGAAAAATTATCCGGAACGGTCTGTGAGATCTCGGATAAGATAACCGAAATGATAAGATCCTATGATTCGGGAAAATTCGTAAGGGAAGGTATCGCAACCTGCATAGTTGGAAGTCCCAATTCCGGAAAGTCTTCTCTTTTGAATCTTCTTACAGGACAGGACAGGGCTATAGTTTCCGATATTCCCGGAACAACAAGGGATACGATAGAAGAGTACGTAAGACTTGATGATATACTTCTTAAAGTAACCGATACCGCCGGTATCAGGGATACGGATGATGTCATTGAATCGATCGGAACAAAGAGAGCGTTTGAAGCAGCCGAAAATGCCGATCTTATTCTTTTTATGATCGATGCATCGGAATATCTTACACTTGATATTATGCAGATCTTTTCTGCGGTATATAAAAGAAAACTCATCATTATCCTGAACAAAGCGGATAAGACTCTAATGGTAAGACCGGATGATGTTTACAGTCATCTGAAGGAATCTGCAGATAAAGAGATCTCCGCTCTTTCAAAAGAAGAATTCTTTGAAAAGTATCCCTGCATCATCATGAGTGCTTCGGGAGGACAGGGACTTGAAGAGCTGAAGCGTACGATCAGGGCGGGATTTTTATCCGGTGATATCACATCAAAGTCTGATGTGGTCATCACGGGACTCAGACATAAAGAACTTCTTTGCGCTGCACTCGAAAGTCTGGACGGTGTAAAAGAAGGAATAGAAGCCGGAGTTGAGATCGACGTTTATTGCGGTGATCTCTACAATGCATATAAAAAACTGGGACTCATAATAGGCGAAGAACTCGGTGACGATCTTGCCGATGAGATCTTTTCAAAATTCTGTATGGGCAAATAATATGGATCTTAAATGCAGAGGTGCGGAATTTAATATTGATGTTGCTATAGTCGGAGCGGGTCATGCGGGATGCGAAGCGGCACTTGCATGTGCAAGGCTCGGACTTGAGACCGTTGTTTTTACCGTTAGTGTTGACAGTATCGCACTCATGCCCTGTAATCCCAATATCGGAGGTTCATCCAAGGGACATCTCGTAAGGGAGCTTGATGCTCTCGGCGGAGAGATGGGTAAGAATATAGATAAGACTTTTATCCAGAGCAAGATGCTAAACACATCCAAGGGCCCCGCAGTTCATTCACTCAGGGCACAGGCCGATAAGAGGGATTATTCGGGAGCGATGAGAAAGGTTCTCGAATCACAGGAGCATCTTACCATCAAGCAGGCCGAGGTCTGCGAGCTTCTCTGGGAAGAGATCCCTTCGGAAGAAAAAACAGGATCGTATGAAAAATTTGTGACCGGTGTACGCACGCAGACGGGAGCTCTGTATAACTGTAAAGCGGTTGTACTCTGTACCGGAGTTTATCTGAATGCAAGATGTCTCACCGGTGAATCTATCACATACACGGGACCTAACGGACTCCAGGCCGCGACTCATCTATCCGATTCGTTAAGAAATGCGGGAGTTGAGCTCAGACGTTTCAAGACAGGAACTCCGGCGAGAATGGACGGAAAGACTATCGATTTTTCCAAGATGGAAGAGCAGAAGGGTGATGAAGTAATAGTTCCTTTCTCTTTTTCCACGGATCCTGCGACCATACAGAAAGACCAGGTTTCATGCTGGCTTACACATACAAATCAAAAGACTCATGACATTATCAGGGCAAACCTTGACAGGTCTCCCATTTATGCGGGGATCATAGAAGGTACCGGTCCCAGGTACTGTCCTTCGATAGAAGATAAGGTTGTTAAATTTTCCGAGAAAGAATCACATCAGGTTTTCATCGAACCCGAAGGATTATATACGGATGAGATGTATGTCGACGGAATGAGTTCTTCACTTCCCGAAGATGTGCAGCTTGCAATGTACCGCACCGTTCCCGGACTTGAGAACTGTAAGATAGTAAGAAATGCATATGCGATAGAGTATGACTGCATCAATGCAAAATGCCTCTATCCTCATCTGGAGTTCAAAAAGATAAAGGGACTTTTTGCCGGCGGTCAGTTCAACGGAAGCAGCGGCTATGAAGAAGCGGCGGCACAGGGTTTTGTTGCGGGAGTCAATGCCGCAATGGAAATCCTCGGAAAAGAATTCCTTGTTCTTAAAAGAAGTGAAAGCTATATCGGTGTTCTCATAGATGACCTTGTGACCAAGGATAACAGAGAGCCCTACCGTATGATGACATCGAGGGCAGAATACAGACTGCTCTTAAGACAGGATAATGCGGATCTCAGACTCAGAAAGTACGGACACCGCATCGGTCTTATTTCCGATGAAGTATATAACGGCATATTAAAGAAAAAAGAATCCATTGATGCAGAGATAGAAAGATTAAAAAGTGTGATGCTCGGTGCGGGAAGCGAGACATGCAAGTATCTTGAATCGATCGGATCCGCTCCGCTTTCTACAGCAACATCACTTGCATCACTTATCTGCAGACCTGAGCTTGATTATAAAAAGCTTGCACCTCTCGATCCCGAAAGACCGCAGCTTCCTGATGATGTGACAGAGCAGGTACAGATCGAGATCCGTTACGAAGGATATATCAAGCGTCAGGAAAAACAGGTAAAGGAACAGGAGAGACTTGAAGTAAAGCTCATTCCCGAAGATATAGATTATGATGATGTTCCTTCACTTCGCATAGAAGCAAGACAGCATCTGAAAGAATTCAGACCCGTATCCGTAGGACAGGCTTCGCGTATATCGGGTGTCTCACCCGCAGATATATCGGTGCTTCTGGTATATCTCGAAAAAATAAACAGACAAAAACTTGGTATCTAATAAAATGACACACGTGTCATAATTCTATGCATGATTATTCTAAGTTAATTTCATATCTGTCTCAGTATGGTATATCAGTATCGGATGATCAGATCAGTCAGCTTGATACATATTATGAGATGATGGTAGAGACCAATAAATCGCTCAACCTTACCGCGATAACAGAATTCGATGAAGTTATAGTCAAACATTACATCGACTCCGTTACCATAGTAAGGGATATTGATATGTCCGGAAAAAAATCTTTGATTGATGTCGGAACGGGTGCAGGATTTCCCGGTATGGTTTTAAAGATAATTTTTCCCGAGCTGAATATTACCCTGTTCGATTCATTGCAGAAAAGATTGAACTTTTTGGAAGAGGTAATATCTGCCCTCGGACTCAAAGGTATTTCTACTTATCACGGACGTGCGGAAGAAGCCGGACATATTTCATCCATGAGAGAGCAGTATGATATATGCGTCTCCCGTGCGGTTGCAAATCTTCCGGTTTTGTGTGAACTGTGTTTACCATTCGTAAAAACAGGCGGTACTTTTGTAGCTTATAAATCCGATAAGGGATCTTCCGAAGTCGAAGCATCCGCCCATGCATTATCGGTTCTTAATTCATGCGTTGTTAAAGAGGATGAGTTCACTCTTCCGGACAGTGATATGGTTAGGGACCTGGTCATCATTTCAAAAGACGGATCCTGTCCCAAGGCTTATCCGAGAAAACCCGGAACACCTTCCAAGAAACCCTTGTGATAGGTTAGGACTTATATACCATATATTGTTATCACGTTTTTCTTCCTAATATACTGATACTAGATTCTAATGTTTCACGTGAAACATTTTCTAGATTTAGGGGTTTAATGTTTCACGTGAAACAATTGATAGTGGTTTTTGAAAAAGGTTTCACATCGAGCAATTTTATCACCACAATATATAGTCGTATAAAATTATAGGGCTAAACTCATGCAGGAATTCTTCCAAGCAAATGCAGTAAGTATTATCCTGATCGGCATCGGTCTGTTCTTCGTGATCATGACTTACGGTGCAGCATATTCGAGTATAAAAACGGATCATTACACTTCCGGTGTTCCTTTTGTCGGAATGATCTTCCTGCTTGTCGGGGGATTATTGTCTACGTTCAAACCACTGGCCCTGATATGTCTGATTGATCCCGGTCCCTGGATGATGATTGTTTCTGTTATCCAAGAATACAGAAACAATAAAAGATTCTACAGCTATATTGAGAAAAACGGATTCACCTCGGATAAGGAATACATTGAGAATCAGATATTATCTGTCGGAGTAGGCGGGGATAATCAGGAATTACCGTACAGGACAAATTATCCTTATTGGTTAAACAGACAAAGGATCATATTTGCCGTCATCATCGACGGTGCCGGAGACAGATATATTCTTCTGGATAAAAGAAAAGATGGGCTTGTTACCATACCTTTTTCCGAAGACCGTATTGAAACAACCGCAGCAGATTCCAAGGGAAACACCGTAATACTTAGTTTTGAGATCAAAACAGTATGATCGGTTCGGAAGTATTATGATCATATTCCACGTGAAACGGAGGGGAGAACGGTATGTACATTGTAAATTTCTGTTCGGATTGCGGATCCAAGATACCAAGTGATGCCAAGTTCTGCCCCGAGTGCGGAGCTTTGAGGTACGGCACTCCGAAGAATTTAATTATTTCTTCCGACGCATATTCTTCAATTCCGCCCGCTTTCGGAATGGAGACTTCCAAAGCTCCGATCTCCCCTGCATATGGAATGG
Source organism: Lachnospiraceae bacterium (assembly GCA_017617005.1). Lineage (GTDB taxonomy): Bacteria > Bacillota > Clostridia > Lachnospirales > Lachnospiraceae > AC2028. The sequence goes on along the minus strand of JAFZWW010000139.1, from coordinate 1,812 downwards.
GAGATAAGCCCCCTGAAAAAATGCTTGAAGTCAGGTTGGAACTGCTGGTCGATTGCTGCAGTAAGGTTCTGGCTACCGCAGTCGGAGACGGACATGATGAAACAGTGCTGTTTCTGAACGAAGATACCGGCAACTACGAGATACATACATTTAATATGCAGCCGGGCTGCCCGGAAACTCATCACGTATTTCTGTCGGATAAGACCGTTTACGACAAAGTGATGGCGAAGATCAAAGAGACGGGCATAGCGAAATATGAGAACAAAAAGGAAAGGCCGTTATGTGGCGGAGATTATGTATGTAAATTCCGGTCCGGCGATAGGATAGTAAGGATCAGCCTGGAAAATCTTCCGGAGAAAAAATATAATTTATTATATTCCGTAGGGTCATTATTAGGCAGTTGCATAGATCCGGAAAAAGAAATAAAAAATTAAACCTGTCGTATATACAGTTTTGTTTTTCACGTGGAACATTTCGTGATATAATAACCACTGTCCGTAAATTTATAAAGGGGTAAGTATGAACAAAATTTTAGCGATTGCCAATCAAAAAGGCGGGGTCGGCAAGACCTGTACTGCGGTAAATCTTTCCGCATCACTCGGGGAACTCGGAAAGAAGGTCCTTCTTATAGACATGGACCCTCAGGGAAATTCTTCCAGCAGCTTCGGCGTAAACAAGAACGAAGTTGAAAATACCATCTACGAAGTAATGCTCGAAGAGTGTACTCTTGGCGAAGCAATCATCAAGGATGTTGCCAAGAATGTTTCACTCGTTCCCGCAAATGTAAATCTCGGCGCGGTCGAGATAGAGATGGCCGGAAAGGATAAGGCCAACCTCATCCTCAGAAGAGAGCTCGATTTTGTAAAAGACGAATACGATTATATTTTTATAGACTGTCCTCCCGCTATAAGTCTTACCACCGTAAACTCAATGGCGGCAGCTACCGGAGTCATTGTTCCGGTACAGTGTGAGTTCCTTGCACTCGAAGGTCTCGGCCAGGTAATCGAGACCATCAACCTGGTCAGAAGCAGAATGAATCCCACACTTGATCTTACGGGAATTCTTTTCACGATGTATGACGGAAGAACTCTTCTTTCCAACGATGTAGTTGAAAACGTCAGAAATACCGTAAAGTATCATACATTCGAAGCAAAGATACCCAGAAATATCAGGCTTTCAGAGGCTCCTTCCTTTGAACAGCCCATTACCGTATACGATCCCAAGTGCAGCGGCGCGATCGCATACATGAATCTGGCAAAAGAAGTCGAATCATTATTCGCAGGCGAATAAATATCAAGTGTAATTAATTATCGGAGGGAATTATGGCAAGAAAGGGACTTGGCAAGGGACTTGATGCACTCATCCCCAATGTGGTCGTAAAAGAGACCGCGGAGGAAAATACCAAGGCTGCGAAGGAGCAGGCAAAGACCGGAGTTAACGACGGAAGAACGATCGTGAACATCACCAAGGTTGAGCCCAACAGAAAGCAGCCCAGAAGAAAATTCAATGAAGATGCACTTCAGGAACTTTCCGATTCCATAAAGCTTCACGGACTGATCGAGCCGATCATCGTTCAGGACAGAGGCGACCGTTATGAAATAGTTGCCGGTGAGAGAAGATGGAGAGCATCCAAGATGGCAGGACTTAAAGAAGTACCTGTTATCATAGGAAACTATACCGACAAAGAGATCCTTGAGATCTCCATCATCGAGAACACCCAGAGAGAAGATCTGAATCCCATCGAAGAAGCAATGGGATATAAGAGACTTGTCGATGAATTTGATTACACCCAGGATGATATCGCGGAAAGAA
>JAFZWW010000138.1 GCA_017617005.1 Lachnospiraceae bacterium | reverse complement strand
TGTACTTCATTGAGTGCACCTTCAGCGGTCTGTACTGCGGAAATGCCGTCCTGTGCGTTGGTAGATGCCTGGGTAAGTCCTCTTACCTGACGTCTCATTTTCTCGGAGATTGCGAGACCTGCTGCATTATCTGCTGCACGGTTGATCTTATATCCGGAAGAAAGCTTCTCAGTTGACTTACCAAGTGAACTTGTTGTAAGACCAAGCATTCTGTTAGAGTTCATTGCTGTAAGATTGTGCTGTACTACCATAATATTATCCTCCTTGAGTTTGCCCTCGCCCCTCTCATTTTTGGCGGGGCATTACCAGTTAACCTTTTTCAATATGTAGCGGTTTTTTCTGTTTTCTTTCCGCTTACACTCATTATATCGGACCACATTTCAAAAACTTAACCCCTAATATTAAAAAAATATTAAAAAAGAGCAGAAAATCTGCTCTTTTTTATAGAAATATTGATTTTTACTGCTTTGAATCCACGTAAAGTGACTCAGTGTTACCGGATCCACGCTGTGCTTGAAAATAACTATAGGCAGCATTCAATGAATTTCGTCCCTTACCTATCTGCTCGCGGGCATTTTGGAAGTAATCTTGCATCAGTTCCCTGTTTGTCCTCTCCTGGGACTGCAATGACGAACTCTTGTCTGTTATCTCTCTGATAAGATCCTGAAGCCTTGCAATCCTACCGGCGTTATCCTTCTTGTTCTCCTTAAGAGTATCAGCTACTCTTTCATAGAGTGTTTCAAAACCGTTGTCGAGAGCATTCAATTCGTTTATCAGTTTGCCTTTTTCCTCAACATAGGAATCGAATCTGTCAAAATCGGGATTCTCACCGGTTCCGGAAAAGATATCTCTCTGTTTCAGATTAAATTCTTCTATTTTATCGAGGATAGCCGACTTTTTAATAAGTGACTCTTCCAGCAGATCCAGATAATCTTCCATCATGCCTCCTTCAGGTTCTCCAGGTTATGCCGTTAAGCTTCATAACTTCCTTCCAGGTATCCCTTACGGAATGGAGATGTCCGTTTACTTCCTCAAGGATTTCAGGATCTTTCTTAAGATTAGCTTCGATCAGTCTCTGGGAAAGATACGAATAAATATTTTCGAAATCCTGTGCCACGGCATACTTCATATCCAAAGTCTGTCTCAGATAATCAATGATGTGCTCTGCCTTGAGGATATTAGTGTGAGCCTTCTGGATATCTTTCTCCTCTATAGCGCCAAGTGCTATATTAAGGAATTTAATAGCCCCATCATAGAGCATAAGGGTAAGCTCGGCAGGCGAAGAAGTCAGTATCCTGTTGTTGGCATATTGCTGATATGCGTTAGGTAAAGGCATTCCTTTATCTCCTTAAGGTGATATTATCACGAACTCGTTCCGAGGAGGCCGGCTAATGCCGAACTCTTTTTCTGAAGATTTGCAAGTGCGGTTTCCATGGATGAGAACTGCTTGTACAGCCTGTCTTCATAGTCATTTGCCTTATCTTCAAGGTTCTTGATAGTGGTCTTGTATCCGTCATAATCGGATTTCATCTTCTTGTCGTCATAGAAACTTCCATAGCTTCTATAACCCTGGACAGACTTGGAGGCATCATCCAGTTTTGAATACAGTTCCTGAGAAAGCTTACTGAAAAACTGGGTGACCAGTTCAGGATCGGATGCGATCATCTCGGATAACTTATCGGCCTTATCACTGACAGTGGAATCATCCTTATCACCGTTAATGTGAAGAGCATGCTTCTCATTATCCGCAGTTGTAAAGTAATTGCCGGTACCGATTCCGAAATCCGACAGATAATAAGTCTTACCATCAATCTCAATACCGCTGGACATCACTCCTGTGAAAAGGGTTCTGAGTGATGAAAGATTACCATCGCTTCTGAGAAGTCCTGATTTAATCTTATTCTCATACTCTTCAACTTCCTTATCCTTCATTGCTTCCTTCTCTTCGTCGGTAAGCATGGAGTACTTCCTTATGGAGTCGGCATTATAATACTTATCTATCTCATTGATAGACTTATTATACTGGCTGATCATATCCTTGATCATTCCGTATATACCACTCGTATCGGTTGTTGTGGTAAGAGTGATCTCCTTATCACCGGTCTCATCAAGAGCGGTGATTGTAAGATTATTGATCTTAAATGTATTGGTATCTCCGGTGAATTTTGCATCGTTAAGATAAATAACGGCATTGGATCCGTCTATCTTGGTAGCGTAATCAGACTGGTCAAAATCCTCAGCTTCCTTCTCGGATGCGGTAGCCAGCTTAAGTCCGAGCGCTGCAAGAGCTCCGTTTCCTCCGTCGGAAAGCGTAAAGTCATGTGACGCACCGGTAGACTTAGCACTTACGAAGAATCTCTGTGAGTCCTCATCAAAGGATGCATTAAGTCCGGCACCCTTAAGATAAGTAAGAACATCGGAAATGGTTGTGGAACCGTCAACTGCAAGAGGTTCCTGATCCACGCCTCCGATATTGAGACTTATAGTGTCACTTCCGCCTTCAAAACCAAGGTCTGCAAGGGTGCTGGAAGCGGTAAAAGTTTTCTCGTTACTGTCCCCGTTAAGATCCTTGCCGGTAAGATAAGCGCTCTTTGCAAGTTTCTCTACACGAAGCTTCTGAGTTGCATCAACAGCACCATCTCCGGTGATAACGCTTGCCACAGATGAATTTGACACAGAAGTAGTCTTCTTGCTATATGCCGAAGTGAATCTCATTTTGGAAACATGAGACTGGAACAAGCCTTTAATGTTGGTATTTATGCCCTTCCATATATCCTGCTTCCATTCAAGCTTCTTCTGGTCGTTCTTGGCAGTGGTAACCTTTTGTCTTTTTGTGCTTACGAGGGCTTCTATTACGGAATCCGTATCCATGCCGGATATAAGTCCGCTCATTCTTAATTTATCAGACATAGCTTCCCTCCTTATCTCTTCTCATCGACCATAAGGCCTGCAAGCTCCCATACCTTGGCGATCATATCAAGCGTCTTCTCGGGAGGAAGCTCCTTAATGACCTTCTTGGTCTCTTTGTCAACTATCTTAATGGTTACTCTGTTGGTCTCTTCATGGAATCCGAAAACAGCCTCGGAATTCTCGAGCTGACCTTTCTTAAGCTGTTCAACTGCCTTTTTGAGCTGTTCAGGAGTAGTCTGCTGGTCTTCCGCATTATCCTGATAATCGGCATTTCCCTTAGCTGAAGCATTTTCAACAACAGCAACATCCTCGAGGATAGTAGCTGCAGTATTCTCGCTGCGTACAGGTTCGGAAGCCTCTGCAGGCTGAACAGCCTTGGGAGCAGAATAGGTCTGCTGCTGAAGGCTCATTACGCTGTTAATAGGTTCAAGTGCCATTTTGATCACCTCCGTGTGATATGTCGGATGTTTTCCTTCTCATCCTTAGGGTTTATGGTTTCATTCTTCATGTTATATGCTCCGGCATGCAAAATGATGCTGAAGATACTTTTCTGAACTTTACATCGGCATACTATGACCGAATATTTACCCCTAAATCTATAATTTTATTTAATATCTACTGATATTTTATGCTTTCGCTCTTTTTTCTTCCTGATCATCATTAAACAACACCCAAAAATACTCCTTTTGAATGCTATATGAGTTTTTCGGTCAACTGTTTTTCAAACAGTTCAAGCTTCCGGATGTCGTCAAACTCCTTATTCAGTGAACTCAGAGCTTCCGTAAACACTTCATCGGCCTTAATATATTTGTTTTTGATCGATTCAGGAAAGAACGTTTTACATACAGACTGCATGTAAGCCATAAATTCCGGTGGAATAGTTCCTCTGTTCGTATACGCAAACACGAGAGTTTCAATGTAAAACGACTTAATAAAATAATACTCTATCTCGTCATGATACTTCTTGTACTCGTCGGTTCTGGCAAGCAGATCCTCAAGAAGTTCAAGCTGAACTCTCGGGTGATCCAGGAGTCTTCTTCCAAGCTGGCTCGTCATGGTAGAATCGGCACGCCACCGGTATTCATAGAAATCCTCGTCCAGCATCAACAGCTTGTTGGCATATAAAAACATCGGATAAACGAACTTAGGTTCTTCGTATATCAGATTCTCGGCATATGATGATGCACATTTTTTAACAAGTTCTGCTTTGTAGAATTTATTGGTACATCCGGCACTGCCTATGGAAAGCGTGAGCAGACACTTTCTGGTATCCTCGTCAGCAAGGTCGTATAGGATCTCAGTTCCCGTTATTATGCCATTTTCAGGCACTCCCTTCAGGCTTTCGTTTTCTTTTATATGCCTGTGTTTAAACTGTATGAGATCACAGTCATACTCAATTGCCTTTTCATATAAAGAGTCACATGTATCCTTTCTTATTGTGTCATCCGCATCCAAAAAAAGGATATATTCACCGCTAACATATTGCAAAGCAACATTTCTCGCCCCACCCTGGCGAACATTCTTATCAAGCTGAACAACCATAACGCTTTCAGGAGCTTCATTTTCAATCTCAACAAGCATATCCATGGTAGCTCCTTCATCATCCGAAGCATCATCCACGAATATACATTCAAGCTCATCCATATTCATATTCTGAGCTTTTATGGAATCCCACGTCATTCCAAGACTCTCTGAACAATTATGACATGGAATAATTATCGAGACTTTTTTCTTCACAACCACTCCGTTACACCGTTATCTTATTAAGTCGCAAAAAGACCATATATACTCTGCTTTTATGTTATGGCTGTATATGCTCATCAATCAGTATGTCCACAAAGCGTTCCGTAAGCTCTATGACCAGCACATCAGGGGGATTTTCCTCCAGAATGGACGGATCCCAGTACTCCTTCGGAACCATCCTGATGGTATTGAAATGCTCACCCAGGAAGTATCTCATGATATTGCAGAATGAATCCCTGTAGATCACAACATTCCTGCTATCCCTGCCGGGGTTCATATATCCGACAATTCCGTTCACATCATCCGAAATGATCTGCATTCCTTCGACGGGATACCCATGAAATACGTAATCCGTATCGTTAAAGAGGTCGCTGGCCCCGAGATTCATAAGATTGGTCAGATCACCCCAGGTTTGGTATCTTTCAACTCTTTCAATATCCCTTTCATCTGCCGGAGGTATCTCTATACCGAGTTCTCTTAGAAGTGCCCTTGAACCGACATATCCGCCCAGATAGTTCCAGTGAGTATCCAGATGGTAGTACATAGGCTCATCGGGATGTCCCTCCTTGTAATCAAGCATATCCTCATATGCCCATACGACACGGATATCGCTATTTGTCCTGAGATAATCCACGAGCTGGTCTGTATTGCAGCCATCACCCTGTCTGTAGGTCTGATATTCATCGGGCATATACTCGCTGTAAACTCGCTCTTTATTGGGAGCTATGAAAAGGACAAATTCACATCCGTGCTCATCACACCAAGCCTTGGTTGCTTCGAGACTTGCCGCAGCCTGTGCAAGCTCCTCATCGGTGAACTTTTCAATTCCCTTGAACTGTCCGATGCTTGTTCCGTTACCGATATTCTCGGCATTATAGAACAGCCATCCTTCCTTTCCAACGATCGTAGCAGCACTTCCCTCTCCGAGGATCTGGTAAGAAATCCTGCTGTTGAGAGTTATGAGTTTGCTCCTGAACGGGAAGTTATCGTTATAATATGCCTCATACTCAAGCGGATAATCATCGATCGTCTCAAAAGAAAAGACAGGCTTTTCCGCAAGGTTCCTGTTCTCAAAGTTAACGGTATCCACCTTCGACCCGATGAGCATATAAAGGATCGGGAATCCGATGATGAATCCCCAGAAAGTGATATGCACAAAAACGAACCGCATATTCAGTTTTTTACTGCTTTTTTCTTTCATGTACGTGTCGAAAAATAACGGAACAATACTACGTTATTTGTATTTGTTTATAAGTTTTTGGGGATCCTTGTCATTTAAAGCCATCACATCAAGTTCTGCTTTCTTGATCCTGGCAAGGATATGCTTGTTGTTATATCCCTCAGTTATATTTTCCAAGCGCAGATATCTCAATTTATTCAGTTCCCGAAAACTGTCCATCACATGATCTCTCTGGAGATCCGACAATACTTTATGAACGCCGTAATCATACATCTGGATCATTATGTATTCTATCGCCGGCCGAAGTGCTTCATAATTCTCCAGTTTTTCCTTCAAACCGACAAAAGCACTCATTGCTTCATAAATATTCTTCACATAAGACGCCGCAGCCTGGCCGTTTGAAGTAGATGAAGGGGAAGCCGTATACCAATACATAGTTTCTTCAACAGCCCCCACAGATTTTGCATATGCGATCATTTCAACCATGATCTCGGAATCTTCAAGAATGCATTTCTCACGGAATCTGACGTTGTGATCGTAAAAGAGTTCCCTTCTGAAAAGCTTCGTGCAAAGATACCCACCAACAGCGATCATATTGCATTTGGTATCATCACTTAAAATACCTCTCATATTACGATCGGTATGAAGAATTGCTCTGTCTTTTCTTTCGTCAAAATATCCGCAGTCCACGAAATCGTGACCGCCTTTTTCCATTTCTGCCACAAGCAGTTCTACGAAAGATGAATGAATGTAATCATCGCTGTCTACAAAGGCAAGATAGTCACCGCGGGCGTATTCAAGAGCAATATTCCTTGCTCCACCCGCTCCATGATTAACGTCATTACATATGACCATGATTCTTTCGGGATCGGTCTGTTCCAGCTTAAGCATCAGCTCCCTGGAAGAATCGGTAGATGCATCATCAACCATTATGATCTCCAGGTTGTGGTATGTCTGTCTCAGTATGCTGTTTATGCATCTTTCAAGTGTATTCACGGCATTGTAGACCGGAACTATAACACTTACCAGTTTTCCCGAACTCATATGCCCTCCTAGAATCTGAAATAGATAAACGGGTTATATGTATTGCTTGCAAGGAGCATGATGCAGGTTCCGAAAACAAACGCACACCAGATGTATCTTACGACAGGGTTCTCGATAACCTTCTTTACAGCGGGAACCTTTGCGGGGATCAGCTGAAGGATACCTGCACCGAGGATAGCGAGCACCGCAATGATCATGCATCTTCGGGACATCATCTCACCGAGTGAATAGTACCTGGTAAGTCCGGGGGTGAACATCTTCGAAGCGATGATGAACGCATTCTTGAGTCCGCCGACACGGAAGAATACCCAGCCGAGATTGACTACAAAGAACGTGTAGATCCAGGCCAGGGGCTTGCACTTCTCCAGTACTTTTGAAAAGCCCAAACGCTCTATGACGCGGAAGAATCCATGGTATAGTCCCCAGAAGATGAAGGTAAAGCCCGCACCGTGCCAGAAGCCGGTAAGGAAAAATACGATCATCAGGTTCACATAGGACCTGAACTTGCCCTTGCGGTTTCCGCCGAGAGGAATATAGAGATACTCCCTGAACCAGGTTCCGAGTGAGATATGCCATCTTCTCCAGAACTCAGAAATCGACTTTGACATATAGGGGTAATTAAAGTTCTCAAGGAATTCGAAGCCGAACATCTTGCCGAGTCCGATTGCCATATCCGAATATCCCGAGAAATCATAATAGATCTGAAGTGTATAGAGGATCGATGCAACCCATACCGTCGATGCCGCCATACGTGAAGGATCGTAAGCATAGATCCTGTCTGCAGCCTCTGCCACGGTGTTTGCGATTATGACCTTCTTTCCGAGACCGATGATAAACCTCTCGATTCCCGCAACCGACTTTTCAATCGTCACGGTACGGTTTTCAAGCTGTTCATTGATATCCTCGTATCTGACTATGGGTCCCGCAATAAGCTGGGGGAAGAACGAAATGTAAAGCGCCAGATTGATGATATTCTTCTGAACCGGGAACTTGCCCCTGTACAGATCGATCGTGTAGGACATTATCTGGAATGTGAAAAAGGAAATACCGATGGGAAGCGATATCGAAAGCGAAGTCATCGGAACGTGCAGGTAATTTACCAGCACCACGCTTCCGAAGGACGCATATTTGAAAAATCCAAGGAGTCCGAGGTTGAAGATAAGGTCAAGAACCAGGATGAGCTTTCCCTGCTTTCTGTGCTTATCGAGAAGAAGCCCCGCAAAGTAATTGACGATTATCGATGCGAGCATGAGCAGAACATAGATCGGCTCTCCCCAGGCATAGAAGAACAGGCTGGCAAGGAGCAGAAATACGTTCACATATCTGTTTTTATGAAGGATCCTGCTGCCGATGAAGACCACGGGCAGAAAGACCATTATAAAAATGAGTGAGCTGAAAAGCATATTTCACCGGTGTCAAAAAGATTTAAAAAACTGCCTGCAAGTATACATACGCAGACAGTTTATTATACTACATTTTCAGTTTTTTAGCACCTTTCGGGGGTTAAGAATTCATTAATGTAAGGCCGTTTTTCCTCCCTAAAGGCTTAACCAAGTTTTCCGCTCAGAACGGTCTTCACTATCTCAAGCGCCCTCAAGAGTACCGTATGCTGAGCCGCCACAGCCCTGTAGCCTTCAGCCACGGCATCTTCCCTGATCTCACTGTTCTCGAGATAATACGCACACTTATCCGCCAGCTCTTCATAGGATGAAAAGACATCCAGCATCTTCGGTGCTTCCAGAACCTCCTCAAGCGCAGGCACCTTATCGGTCAGAACAAAGGAGCCGCATCCGAGGATATCCCATATTCTCTGTGGAAGTCCGTTGGTTATCGTACGAGATGTCAGGTTAAGGTTGATGCATGACTTTCTGATCACATCCGGCATTTCCTTAAGGCTCTCGACGCCGCCGTGGACCACAACCCTCTTATCCAATGCCGCCGTATCCGACCTTGTGAACAGATGCACGCTGCCCTCGGGAAGCTTTTCCGCAAGCAGGTTCAGCGCCTTCACCCTGTCTAGATAAGTCAGATGGTTTCCGATGTAATTATTTATCGCAACGAATGTATCGAGATCGCACACCGCATCCTTTGCAGTGTAAAAGGAAGGATCGGCAGCCTTAAGCGCGGCAACATCCTCGAACACTATCCCATCTCTTATGATATCAAGTCCGGGCACGCCTTTTTGTGCCTCGATAAGTTCATCCATATGAGCCGCCGCTTCCGCCGAGAGCGCGCCGCTCTTTTTCAGGTTCTCATATCTGTCCTTTTCGTTGTAGAGCGAACCGATAAAGCTCACGGGATACTCATACATTTCGGGAAAAGGAAGACTGTCCAGCCTTTCAACCGCCGCACCGAGAGGCATGTAGCGGATATTCCCGGGATTTTCATCCTTTATACTGTCATACTGGTCCTTATCAAAAAGAAAAACTCTGTTGCAGGACTTCCTTATGGCAGGGTCATAGATCTCCGCCACCGGGCAGTCAACCGACAGTGCGGCATAGGTAATGTTCATCCTTTCACAGACGATCGAGATGAACGGAAAATAATCTATGGAAAAGACAAACAGAGGCTTATGTTCGGCAATCCCCTCAAGAAGGATCCTTGCTCTCTCCTCACCCGGAATGCTCTTCCTGTGCATCTCCTCGGTGATCTCGGTAACCTCAAGGCCCGCCTTTTTAAATGCCTCGATATAATCCGGCTCACATATGCTGTTGTATCTGTAGAATAAAACCTTCACGGAAATATTTCCTCTATCGCATCAAACAGATCCTGCATCGAGAGCATCTGTGACACCCTGCCCCTGAGCTTCGACGCACCGGGCATGCCGTGCGTATACCAGGCAAGATGAGCTCTCATTTCCCTGACAGCAGTATATTCACCCTTGTACTTAAGGAGAAGCTCTCCGTGCATTCTCGCAACTCGCCTCTTCTCTTCGTTGTCCGGGATATAAACTTCCCTTCCCGCCTCAAGGTCGCAGATCTGTCTGAAGATCCAGGGATTACCCCTTGTGGCCCTGGCGATCATAACACCGTCGCATCCGGTCTCTTTTTTCATCCGGAGTGCGTCTTCGGGTGCGACCACATCACCGTTTCCGATGACGGGGATCTTCACAGCCTCCTTGACCTGCCTGATGATATCCCAGTCGGCCTCGCCGGAATAATACTGAGTCCTGGTCCTTGCGTGGACGGCTATTGCGACAACTCCCGCATCCTCTGCGATCTTAGCAACTTCAACCGCATTGATATGCTCGGCATCCCAGCCCTTCCTGATCTTGACGGTAACGGGCTTCTTCGGGGAATTGTCGACCATTGCCTTCAGGATCTTTCCCGCAAGCTCGGGATCCTTCATAAGTGCGCTTCCCTCACCGTTTCCCGCAACTTTGGGAACGGGACATCCCATATTGAAATCGATTATCTCGAAATCATGATCCTGTAAGCTCGCCGTAACCTCACCGAGAATATCCGGCTCGGATCCGAAAAGCTGCATGCTCACGGGATGTTCAGATCCGTCCGTCTCAAGCATCGAGACGGTATTCTTGTTGTGAAAGGAAACAGCCTTTGCACTGACCATCTCCGCACATACAAGTCCCGCGCCGAGCTCCGAACAGACGATGCGGAAAGCCGTATCCGTAACCCCGGCCATGGGACCGAGAATATAATCATTTTTCAGTTCAACATTACCGATCTTCAAATCATCTATACCAAAGCCCTGCGTCTCGCGCAGATCCGTCAATCATTCTCACAAGATCTCTGTATCATCATTCTGCCTTCAGACAGAAATCTAATCCTCCGAGAGAACCGTATCCACATCTTCTCCGAGTATCAACACCCTGTAATATGCCTTGAGCGACTCAAAAAGCTCGGCGCGGTTCTTTCTGATCTGTCCGATAAGAAGTCCCGCGGAAACCTCGTCGTACACGATGTCACTCTCATCGCATCTGTTGTCCAGGATTATCTCCCCGTCCTCGTCAAAGGAGATCGTAAATATTCCGCCGACCTCTTCGGTGAAAAGAACACAGATGATATGAAGGTCCTTTTGAATGGAATCCGGGATCTTCTCGAACCTTTTATTGAAATAATATTTCTTATCGTATGAATTGGCACCGCACAGAACCATAAGGTCCCCGTCCATGCCGTCATCGATCACTGAGTTTTCAAGTTCTTCAGACATATCCGTATACTCCTCTGACGGAAACCTCTCCGGAATTAACCTTAACAATGTTACCGTCTTCAACCTCTACAAGCAGTTCGCCTCTTTCACTGATGCCTCTGCATGTTCCTTCGTATTCGCCTTTCGGATCGAGCACCCTGACCTTCCTTCCCGAATTGATCAGGCGGTCAAAGTATGCCTTCCTTACAAAATTCAGATCCCGCTCTTCAAGAAAACTTTCATAGAGCGGACCGAATTCATTCATTATCCCGGCTACGAGAATGCTTCTTTTGATTTTCTTTCCGCATGCGCCTTCAAGCGATACCGCGGTCTCTTTTATCTCATCCGGGAAATCCTGCTCCCTGACATTGATGCCGACGCCGATGACAACGTACTTAATGCGGTCTTCCTCGCAGCTCATCTCGGTCAGCATGCCGCAGCATTTCTTTCCTCCGAGCACAATATCGTTGGGCCACTTGATCATCGGAAGCTCTTCGGGTCTTGATGCACCTTTCCTTCCGGATGTGCCGACCGCTTCGCCGGAAAGTACCTTCTCCATTCCCCTGCATACGGCAAGAGCCATGATAAGAGTCAGCATCGGCGCTACATCCGTGGCAAGATCCGGCTTGATCATAAGGGAAAAGTAAACATTCGAACCCGCGGGTGAATTCCAGCTTCTTCCTCTTCTTCCTCTTCCGGCAGTCTGTTCCTCACTTACCACAAGCACTCCGCCGTCAGAGTTTTCCGCTCTCCTAGCGGCTTCCGAATTGGTCGAGTCAATGCAGGGTAAAAAGACGACTTCCTTTACGCCTGCTGCCTCATCAAGCCTGCTCGATATCTCGCTCTTCGAGAAGATATCGGCCGCTTCGTCATCACCCAAAGCATCCTCATCCTCCACCAGCCTGTAGCCTCTGTTTCTTACGGCCTCGATGTGATAGCCTTCTTTTTCCAGAGCCTTGATGGCCTTCCAGACTGCGGTACGCGAAACATTATTCAATTCACAAAGCTCCTGGCCGGATACGTAATCACCTTTCCGGCGCAGGAGCTCCAATATCTTAGCTTTCATTATTACAGGGTTGCATCCATTATCGCCTTGATCGTATGCATGCGGTTCTCGGCTTCTTCAAATACGAGTGACTGTTCCGATTCGAATACCTCATCGGTAACCTCCATCTCGGTGAGATTAAAGCGTGCTCCCATCTGTGCGCCGATCTTGGTCTTGAGGTCGTGGAATGCGGGCAGGCAGTGAAGGAATATCGCCTTTGGACCTGCATTGTCCATGATCTTTTTATTTACCTGGTAGGGTGAAAGCTCGGGGATACGCTCTGCCCATACGGCTTCGGGCTCGCCCATTGATACCCATACATCGGTATAGACGACATCGGCACCCTTGGTTCCTTCCATCGCATCTGAGGTAAGGGTTACGCTTCCGCCTGTCTGAGCTGCGATCTCCTTGCACTCTGCGACAAGTGCTTCATCGGGAAAGTACTTGGGTGAGGTGCATGCGACAAAATGCATACCCATCTTTGCACAGGTGACCATAAGGGAATTGCCCATGTTGTAACGGGCATCACCCATATATGCGAGCTTGATGCCCTTCAGATATCCGAAGTGCTCGCGGATGGTAAGAAGGTCTGCGAACATCTGGGTAGGATGTGACTCATTGGTAAGTCCGTTCCATACGGGCACCTTGGAGTAGTGAGCAAGTTCCTCTACTATCGACTGCTCAAATCCCCTGTACTCGATACCGTCGAACATTCCGGCAAGGACTCTTGCGGTGTCGGCGATGGACTCCTTCTTACCGATCTGCGATCCCGCGGGATCGAGGTAAGTCACATGCATTCCGAGGTCATGAGCTGCGACCTCAAATGAGCATCTGGTCCTGGTGCTTGTCTTTTCAAAAATCAGAGCTATGTTCTTGCCGGGATGACGGTCAGCGACCGATATCCCTTTTTTCTTTTTATCCTTGAGATCTGCCGCAAGGTCCACGAGGTATTCGATCTCCTCTGCGGTAAAGTCTTTCATCTTCAGCAGATCACGGCCTTTTAAATTCACCATTTCAAAATTCCTTATTCAGCGGGGCAATCCTCAAATCCGGTATGGGGATCGGTGCACTCGTTCTTAAATCCTTCTCCGCCCTTTGCGTTATTTGCAACCTTCATGCCTTCGGTAAATGCGGTACCCATGCTTGCGATACCGGAAAGATCTGAAGGAAGAAGGATGGTGGTAGCACGTCCGTCAGCAACCTTCTCGAATGCTTCGAGGCTCTTGAGCTTGAGAACGGCTCCGTCTGCGCCTGCATCCTTGAGGAGCTTGAGACCGTCTGCCTTAGCCTGCTGGACCTTGAGGATAGCTTCTGCCTGACCTTCTGCTTCGAGGATCATCTTCTGCTTATGAGCATCTGCGTGAAGGATCATTGCCTGCTTTTCAGCTTCTGCGTTAAGAATTGCGGATTCCTTGTTACCTTCTGCCTCGAGGATCCTTGCTTTCTTGTCACCTTCTGCCCTTGTTACGGCTTCACGTCTTTCACGCTCTGCCTTCATCTGCTTCTCCATCGCATTCTGGATCTCAGCGGGAGGAATGATGTTCTTGAGCTCGACACGGTTAACCTTGATTCCCCAAGGGTCGGTTGCAACGTCGAGGGTTGCTCTCATCTTGGTATTGATGGTCTCACGGGAGGTGAGGGTTTCATCGAGTTCGAGGTCACCGATGATGTTACGAAGAGTTGTTGCGGTGAGGTTCTCGATAGCCTGCATGGGATTCTCTACGCCGTATGCATAGAGCTTTGGATCGGTGATCTGGTAAAAGACGACGGTATCGATTCTCATCGTAACGTTATCCTTGGTGATAACGGGCTGGGGAGGGAAATCCGCAACCTGTTCCTTAAGATTAACTTTTCTTGCAACCTTATCAAAGAAAGGAAGCTTGATGTGGAGACCTACGGACCATGTGGACTGGTAAGCTCCGAGTCTCTCAACGATGTAAGCATTTGCCTGGGGTACGACCTTGATGCAGCTTACAAACACTCCAAGGAAAACAGCGATAAGAATAAAGATTACAAACGGTTCCATATTATTTCTCCTTTACAGAAATATTATTAACAGTGTCAGTCATCCTGTTCTTCAATGATCTCGGGATTGAGCATTGCATCGGATTCTTCGAGCTGAATCACATTCTTGAGGGATTCATCCAGATCGACGATGAGCTTTACTCCTTCAATCCTTTTGATCACAACAACGGCATTCTTCGGGATCACCACTCCGTCCTTTTCGGTTCTTGCGCTCCAGTCAAGACCCTGAATGGTAACCTCTCCGATCTCCTTGAGATTATCGATCTCGGAAGCAACGATCGCACGCTTGCCGACAAGGCTCTCTGCGTTTGACTTGAACTTTCCGATCTTGAAAAACTTAACGGCGATAGGTTTCGTGAATATGAGAAGCAGTACACTGACAACCACAAATATCACGATCTGAATCCAGAAATAAGGAACAAAAAGCGAACAGATCGCCGCAACAAGTGCGCCGGCCGCAAACCAGATGCTGGTAAGTCCCAGAGTCATGATTTCTACAATGACACAGGCAGCAACGATCACAAGCCAGAAAATAAACTGTGAGCTCATAGGCATTCCTCCTAAACAAAAATCAGATATATTTTACCATATTTCTACAAATATATGTGAAATGAAATAAAAATACCCTCCTTCCCGGAAATCCGGAAAAGAGGGTAAGTACAAACGTGATTGATCTGTCGGTCACAGCCTTAATAGAATATATGATGTCCGATAGCGATACCGGTATGTGCTCCGTTGTTGGTACGGAAGTGTGTGAACGCTCCGACGTTCGAGGTTCCGTTCAACGCTTCCTGCGCTGCCTGGATGCAGCTCGGGCGGATGTTGCCGGAATTGTAGACCTGGTTGAGTCTTCCGGTCATCGCGGGAGTGAACTGACCGGATGCATAGATGACGCCGTGGATGGTGTTGGGGTATGCTGCGGAACGGACTCTGTTCATGACGACTGCACCGACCGCAACCTGACCTTCGTATGGTTCTCCGCCGGCTTCGCACTGGATGAGCGCCGCAAGTAAAAGGAGATCGTCGGCATCGGTCATGTAAGCTCCGTAGTTCTGATGTCTTCTTGCTTCGGCCTCTGCCGCTTCCCTTGCCCTTATCTGGGACATGGTCTCGCCCGCATCAACCTCGAAATTGATATCGACGTACTCGGCGGAGACATATCCGTCCCACTCGCCGTAGTCGACATATATCCAGTCGGGATCGGACTGATCCACGACTTCCATGATCTCGTTTTCGGGAACTATCGCAAGAACCTCACTGTCGAGTGATGCCTCGGTGTGAAGTCTGAGCGATCTGGTGTTGACGACAGCGAAAGTCATTCCGACATCGGATGCCATCTCTTTGGCCTCGTCACCGAAAAGGAGGTAGCTGTTCTCGACCCATCCGACCAGTTCACCCGACTGGATGAGTGACCACTCCTCTCCCTCTTCGATAAGGGTTCCGCCGCAGTCCTTGTAAAGAACGCCCATCTTCTCGGAATCGACCGTCGCCTCACTTCTTACATTTACGTAGTTCCTGATGTCGACCATGACGAGATCGTCGTAATCGAACTCATCGGGAAATACGATCTTCAGCTCTGCGATGGTGTTATCGATCACCTGGGATGCATTGTAGGAATTGAGCACACCCGAAGCGCCGCCCCTTGCTTCATCCAGGGGGTTCGCACTTACCTTAAGGGCGGCCTTCCCGGAAAAGAGGACGGTTCCAAAAACAAATGATGCAATTATGAACTTGGAAAGATTTCTTTTGCTCATACTTTCATGCCGAATTATTACGGAATTGTTACGGCGAAGGTATGATAGCAAAATAGAAAATTTATGTCAAACTGAAGGTCCTCAGGGGGGGCAAACCCTCCGGAAGCCGCGTAGATATTACGATTCCCTTGTGTCCGGCGGTCTCTTTTATGTAAGAAAACGCCTTTTTCCGCATATTTTCGTCCATTCCGAGGAAGGGTTCGTCCAGGATAAGGATGTCCGAAGGCACCGAGCAGGCCCTTACAATGGCGGTAATACGGCGTTTTACGGGATCAAGCTCACTTACGGGAATGTTTATTGACTCTTTGTCAATCAGTTTTTCCAGCTCTTCCGCAGCTACTGCGGGCGAAGTTTCGGGTCTGATGACCGCAACATTCTCCGCTGCGGTAAGATTTTCGATAAGTCTGTCCTCCCGGAATACGACTCCGGCATTTACCCTGTCATATTTGTAATCGCCGAGGAGTCTTACCCTTCCGGAGGTGGGAGCAAGTATTCCTATTATTATGGAAATAAGAGCGCTCTTTCCGGAACCTGCCGGTCCGGTAAGGAGCCAGGTATCATCCGAGGATATCTCCCAGGTGATGTCCTTGAGAATATCCCTGCCTTCGATCCGGAGGCAGACATTTTCAACTTCAATGGTCATGACTGACCTCCCTTCTTTCTGAAAAGGGCGGGAAGGATGATGTATTTGAAGATCCTGAGCTTAGGCATATGGAAGACCTTGGCCATCTCAAGAAGCTGTCTGTCTTCTTTAGTCATTACTTCTCTGCCTCCTTGCTTCATATGAAAGGATGGATGCCGATACCGCGGCGTTCAGACTCTCCGTTTTGCCGCTCATCGGGATGAAAATACCTTTTGACGCTTTGTCAATAACTTCTTTTGATAAACCGTTCCCCTCATTTCCTATAAGAAGGGCACAGGGAGCGGCAAGATCACACTTATCATAACTCTCCGCGGCATCAAGTCTTGCGGCGAAGCAGTTTATTCCTTTTTCCTCGAGACGCAAAATGCATCCGGGGAGATCATCTTCTATTATGAAGGGAACCCTGAAGATCGCACCCATGGATGAACGTACAACCTTGGGGCTTAAGGGATCGGCGCATCCGGGAGTAAGGATAATTCCGCTCACGCCGGCTGCCTCCGCCGTCCGGAAGATCGTCCCCACGTTTCCCGGGTCCTGGATATCCTCGAGTACGAGGATCAGAGGTACTCCTTTTCCGCACACATCATCTTCCGTAAAAGAAGGAGCATCGATCACTGCCAGCATGCCCTGCGGAGTTTTCATCGTAGAGAGCTTCTCGAAAACATGATCAGGAAGTTTTATGACATCACCGCTGTCAAGTGACGCGCACAGTTTTTCGAAGGCTTCGGGGAGCCTTCCTTTTTCTTTTTGCAGATCCGAAAGACAGCTTTCGGAAACAAAGAGCCTTCTTACGGATGAAGAAGGCGCTTCGGTAACAAGCTTGGTCCCTTCCGCAACAAACACTCCGTCCTCTTTTCTGGCGGAAGCTTTTGAAGCGTACTGAACTGTCTTTTTGATTATTTCATTGGAAGGAGAAGTGATATCTCTCATATCAGAGCTTGGCGGACTTTTCCGCAACTGCTTTGGCGGCATCGATGACTGCGGCCCTGAAGCCCTTTTCTTCAAGAACTCTCACACCCTCGATGGTGGTTCCGCCGGGTGAGCAGACCATATCCTTGAGGTCTCCGGGGTGACGACCCGTCTCGAGCATGAGCTTTGCGCTTCCGAGAACTGTCTGGGCTGCAAACAGATATGCCTGGCTTCTGGGCATTCCGGCTTCGACCACGGAATCTGCCAGAGCCTCGATGAACATGAATACGAATGCGGGAGACGAACCGCTTGCCGCAACAACCGCATCCATGAGTCTTTCGGGAACGATCGATGCCTTTCCGAACGACCTTGCGATCTTAAGTGCAAGCTCGCTCTCCTCTTCGGTTACATTGGCATTGGGGCTGAGTGCGGTGCAGCCTTCCCCTACGAGTGCGGGGGTATTGGGCATTGCACGGACGATCTTCGCCTTGCTCGAGCCGAATGCCTTCTCGATGAATTCAAGGGTCTTTCCTGCCATGATGCTGATGATCAGTGTCTTTTCGCTTGTATCCATTGCGATCTCGCTGATCACTTCCTTGGCAAAGATGGGCTTTACGGCAAGAACGAGGACATCAACCTTCTTGGCAACATCGGGATTGTTCTTTCCGATATTGATGCCGTACTTATCCCTGACGCTTGCGGCCATATCCGCCGACTTATCAAATCCGTATATATCTTCGGGAGCAAAAAGACCGCTCTTAATGATGCCGCCGATGATGGCTCCGCCCATATTTCCGAGTCCGATGAATCCTATTTTCATTTGTTTATCTCCTTTGAAAAAGAATCATGCTTTGAAGTATTCGGGTCTTCCGCTGCGGATCTGTTCTTCGTCGATCCTGTAACGGTTCAGGTGCTTTTCGACAAGTGCCGACGCGGTATCCTTGTCCTTGGCCTTGATGGCTTCGAGCATCGCCCTGTGATCGTTAACAACCTTGAAATCCTTGACGGTCTCGACAGAAAGATTTCTTACCCTGTCGAAGTGGATCATCATGGTCGAGTGGATCTCATAGATGATGTCCTTCTGTGCGACCCTGTAAATATCGCGGTGAAACTTGTTATCGAGGTCGAAGATCTTGTCGGTCATCTCCCTTGAAAGGTAAAACTCCTGGAGGGATACGTTCTCTTCGAGCTTTGCGATGCCTTCATCGTCCGCTACATCACAGGCTTCGCGGATGACGGCAACGTCCATTACCCTTCTGAGGAATCTTGCTTCTTCTACCATCTTCGGATCGATAAGCGAAACGAAGCTTCCCCTCTGGGGATATATCTCGATGAGGTATGCCTTGGCCAGTTCGATGATGGCTTCCCTTACCGGCGTTCTCGAGATTCCGAGCTTTTCGGCAAGTTCATTTTCCGAAATAGCGGTTCCCGGTGCAAGATCGAGAGAAGTGATATTTCCTTTGAGAACCTTCAGGGCATAGTCCCTTGCGCTTTCTTTTCTGAGTCTGGGATAGATTTCCATTTTAGCTTTGCATCCTTAAATTTATTCCTTGGCAGGTATAAGTTCGATATTTACGCTCGGCATTGCCGCTTTGAGCTCGTCTACCTTCTTCTTGTCATCGGCAACCCAGATCAGCAGCACATCACCCTTTTCATTGCGGAACTCCACATCGCATGACCCCTTCTTGTAAAGGATAGCATGAAGGAGGGATATATCACTGATCCTGATGAACCTGTAGGTCAGATCCCCGAGATAGGTGAAGCGTGTTCCGAAATAATCCTTCGTTGCGAAGATGTATTCATCCTTGGAATTCTCGATCTTAAAAACCGGCTCTGCACCGATCTGTGCATCGAATTCCTTTGCATCCCCGGGTGTCTTTAAAAGTGCATCGAGATCCTTTCTGGTAACCGCAGCCGGATCGATCTTCTTTCCTTTTCCCGTAAGTATAAGTACGAGAAGAACTATAAATACCGCTATGCCGATGAGGGCATAGAGTCCGCCCTTTGCCTGTTCATCTGCAAGCGCACCATTTTTTATCATAATGGCGATCATCGCACCGATCAGCAGGACGGGTATGATGACCAGGATCTTCTTATTGCTGCCGCTTGCATTTCTTTTTGCAGTTACTTCTTTTTCGTACTGTGTGAACCATGCAGACTGTGATGCGGGTGAAACCGTGTTAGCCATATCCATCCTCCCTTATATGTTTACTTCTTTTAAAAAAGGGAATGGCATCGGAACCATCCCCTTCATATAGCGAAAAGAAAAATCAAAGTGAAAGAAGTCTTGCCACTTCGTATTCGTACTCATCAATGTTCTTGGTCATTGCAAGGCCTTCCTCGATGTCAACGTCCATGAACTTGCCGTCCTTGTAGCCGACAACCCTGTTGGTCTTTCCTTCGATGAGGATGTCAACGGCTCTTGCACCCATGATGGAAGCATAATATCTGTCCTTCGCGGTGGGTGATCCTCCACGCTGCATGTATCCGAGGATGGTTGCTCTGGTCTCGATACCGGTAGCTGCCTCGATACGTCTTGCCATGGAAGCGGAGTGTCCGATTCCCTCTGCGTTGATGATGAGGTGGTGGGTCTTACCCTTCTTACGTGAAAGGATGATGTTGTTGATGATCTTCTGCTCGTCGAAATCGTACTTCTCGGGAATGAGGATGTCCTCTGCACCGTTAGCGATTCCGCACCAGAGAGCGATATATCCGGCATTTCTGCCCATTACTTCGATGATTGAGCATCTCTCATGGGATGAGGAAGTATCCTTGACCCTGTCGATAGCCTGCATTGCGGTATTAACGGAGGTATCGAATCCGATGGTGTAATCGGTGCAGGAAATATCAAGGTCGATGGTTCCGGGAAGACCGATGGTGTTGATGCCGAGTCTTGAAAGAGCCTGTGCTCCTCTGTAGGAACCGTCTCCGCCGATAACGACCATTCCGTCGATTCCGTGCTTACGGCAGATATCTGCACCCTTCTGCTGTCCCTCAAGAGTCTTGAACTCAAGACATCTTGCTGTTCCGAGTACGGTACCGCCGCGCTGTATGATATCGGAAACATCATGAGCCTGCATATCGAAGATCTCTTCGTTCAAAAGGCCCTGATATCCCTTCTTGATTCCCTTTACCTTAAGTCCTCTTGCAAGTGCAACACGGACAACGCTTCTGATGGCTGCGTTCATTCCGGGCGCGTCACCGCCGCTTGTAAGTACGCCGATTGTTTTAACTTCCTTAGCCATATATTCCTCCGGGTATTAACGATATCCCCATAACTTTCCCAACTGTACCCAAAATATTTTATTATCATTTTTCCCATAATTCAATGGAAAATTAAGGAAAATACTCAATTAAAGGCGCAAAAACCGATTTTTTTGTAGCAAGCCGTTTACTTTACGGCCACGTTGTCCCTGCCGAAGCATACATACAGACTCTGGAGAAGGTCCTCGGAGATGCTCACCTTTTCCTCCAGCGTCTTGAGGAGCTTCTCTTCTTTGATGAAGATCACGCAGGGTTCTTCACCGGGATATGCCTTCAGAGTTTCACGCAGCATTGAAAGACCCGAGGTGCAGGCATTCCTGTTTTCGAATCTGACAAAGAGGCCCTTCGAGGGAACAACACTTGTGCTTGCAGTAGCGGAAGGAGTCCTGCCGAAAGCCTTGTCTGCGATAGCCTGCATGTCGACGGGTTTATCCGCGGGCCGTGCGGCATTCTGAACGATATTGTGCTGAGCCGCCTGATCATAGCCTCTGTTCTGTCTCGCAAACCCTCTGAAACCGGGCTGCGATGCCTCTTCGAAGGAAACGATGTCCGATGCGATGATCTTGGATCCCCTGTCATCTGTGTCATCGAATCTGCCCCTTATGAAGAGCTTCTCGTCATCCTTTATCAGGGCGCGGTATTTTTCATATGTCTTGGGGAATGCGACCGCGCTCATATCACCGTTAAGGTCCTCGAGCACAAAGGTCGCCATCATATCGCCGTTCCTGGTGGTACGCAAGTTTACGTCACGCGTCATTCCGCAGACGGTTATGAAGTCGCCGTTCTTTACGCTTCTTTCGTTTCTGCCGTCATCCTCCTCATCATCGGATGATGCGGCAAAAGAAGACGAATCCGCGGTTATGTACTTCTTTATAAGAGGTGCCCACTCATCCAGGGGATGACCGCTCACATAGATGCCCAGGACTTCTTTTTCGAGAAGAAGCCTTGTCTCGTTATCGTAATCAGGGATGTCGGGAAGCGAACCCATATCCGACACATCCTTCTCGCTTCCGTCGGTCGCATCGTCAAGGTCAAAGAGTGACATCTGCCCTTCGATCTGACCTCTTTTGATATTCACGAAGGAATCCATAATGCTCTCGAAGGTCTCGAGGCACTGCTTTCTGTTGGGTGCGATCTCCGAAAGCGCGCCGGCCTTGATCATAGCCTCTACCGCATTCTTGGAAACCTGCGACCCCGAAACCCTTCTGAGGAAATCACTGTAATCGGTAAAGTCCCCGCCGGAAGCACGCATATTCGAAACAGCCGCAACAACGGGGTATCCTATTCCCTTGATCGCGGTCAGCGGGAACCTGATGCATCCGTCTTCCGTCTCGAAAAATCCGGAGCTCTTGTTCACATCGGGAGGAAGGATCTTAATACCCAGCTGCCTTGCGGCAAAGAGGTAACCGCTGAGTTTTCCGACATTTCCTATTTCCGATGAAAGAAGGGATGCCATGAACTCAAGGGGATAATGGTATTTGAGCCATGCGGTCTCATATGCGAGATATGCATAGCATACAGCGTGGGACTTGTTGAAGCCGTAGGAAGCAAATTCCATCAGCCTGTTATATATCTCCCCGGCAACCTGAGGCTTTATGCCATTCTTGATACAGCCGGGAACGGGTGCGGGAAGCTTGTCCTCGGGAACGCCTGCTGCCCTTTTTTCTTCGATCTCCCTTTCGTTACCGTTTATGAAGATATCCCTTTCATATTCCATAAGGGATGCCTTCTTCTTACTCATGGCCGCACGCACGATGTCACTTCGGCCTACGCTGTAGCCGGCAAGCTTTACAACGATCTGCATGACCTGCTCCTGGTAAACTATGCAGCCGTTCGTAGGCTTGAGTATGGATTCAAGTTCGGGACAAAGGTAAGAAACAGAAGCCTTGTTTTCTTTTCCGCGGATATAGTCGTCGATGGACTTCATCGGACCGGGCCTGAAGAGGGCGATGCCTGCGATGACGTCATCGAGAGATTCGGGCCTGAGTGCTCTCATGAACATCCTCATGCCGCGGGATTCAAGCTGGAACACTCCGTCGGTCGCGCCTTCCCAGAGAGACTCGAAGACCTTTCTGTCATCAAAATCCATCTTGGAAAAATCGATCTCAGTACCGGTGTTTTCACGGACCTTTTCTATCGTATCTTCTATTACGGTAAGGTTTCTGAGGCCAAGGAAATCCATCTTGAGAAGTCCGAGCTTTTCGAGAGGCTCCTTGGTGTACTGAGACTGGATATTATCCTCGGTGCCAAGGCAGAGAGGTACATACTTTTCCGCTTCGTCGCGGCATATGACAACGGCCGCGGCATGGGTCGAAGAATGTCTCGGAAGTCCCTCGAGTTTCTTCGACATATCGATGACCTTCTTGACATCGGGGTCTTCGTCGTATCTTTTCTTAAGTTCCGGAACCGACTCGAGTGCTTCATCAAGAGTAATGCCGAGTTCCCTGGGGATCAGATTACTGATCTCGGAACCGAAAGCGTAGGGAAGGTCCATGACTCTTGCGACATCCCTTACAACACCCTTTGCGGCAAGTGTTCCGAATGTGACTATCTGGACCACGTTTTCTTTTCCGTATTTACGGGAAACGTAATCGAACATCTCCTGGCGCGATTCGGGTGCGAAGTCCACGTCGATATCGGGCATCGACACACGCTCGGGATTTAAGAACCTTTCGAAGACAAGATCGTATCTGACCGGATCAATTTCGGTTATTCCGAGGCAATAGGAAACAATGCTGCCCGCAGCACTACCTCTTCCGGGGCCTACACTTATGTGATTCTTTCTTGCATAATTTATGAAATCCCAGACGATCAGGAAATACTCGACATATCCCATATCGGAAATGACACCGAGTTCATATTCCATCTTTTCTTCGAGCGTCCTGCCTGAAGAATCCCTTATATCCGAATGCTCCCCGCCGTAGCGCCATGTAAGGCCTTCATAGCATAGGTGCTTGAGATACGAATATCCGTCGTAGCCTTCGGGCACTTTATAATCGGGAAGTCTCGTTACTCCGAACTGCATCTCTACATTACATCTGTCGGCGATCTTCTGCGTGTTCTCGAGTGCCTCGGGAGCGTATTTAAAGAGCGCCCTCATCTCATCTTCCGAGCGCACGAAAAACTCGCCGGGCTTATAACGCATCCTGTCCTCATCGGAAATGCGCGCACCCGTCTGAAGGCAAAGGAGGACGTCATGCGCATCCGTATCCGATGCATATGTGTAGTGGCAGTCGTTGGTGCAGATGAGGGGAATTCCCGTTTTCCTGCTGATGGAAAGAAGTTCGGTATTGACCAGGGTTTCTTCCGCGATGCCATGATCCTGGAGTTCAAGGAAGAAATTGCCCTCACCGAAGATCTCCTTATATTCGAGAGCAGCCTCAAGCGCCTTTTCATTGAAGCCGTGAGTTATAAGCGATGCGATCTCACCGTTTAAACATGCACTCGATGCGATGAGTCCCTCGTGGCACTGCCTGAGAAGTTCCTTATCTATCCTGGGCTTGTAGTAGAAACCTTCCGTAAAGCCGCGGCTTACAAGCCTCAGAAGATTTCCGTAACCCGTATTATTCTCGGCAAGAAGGACCAGGTGATAATATTTCTCATCCCTTGCGTTCTTATCAAATCTCGAACCGGGTGCGACATAAACCTCGCATCCGATGATAGGTCTGATGCCCTGTTTTTTACATTCATCATAAAAATCGACCACGCCGTACATTACGCCGTGATCGGTTATAGCCGCAGCATTCATACCGAGTTCTTTGACCCGTGCCACGTAATCCTTTATTCTGTTGGACCCATCCAGGAGCGAATACTGGGTATGGGTATGCAGATGAACGAAGCTCATATTTTATGAAAGTTTTATAACAAGCACATCGTCAACAAATGCGATGGATCCTTCTTCGGGATACTGAGGCATACCGTCCGTTACATCCTCCGAAACATCCCTCCCGGTAAAGTTCATATCTTCATTCAGATAATAATTCATATAGAATGGAAAGGACCTGACATAATTGAACGGCGTGTTGAAATTTCCATGGATATTGATGTCCTGCAGATAGATCACGGGACCGTGGTGTTCGTTGAACTCGAGCGCACCGATTATCTTAACGGGAGTAACGCCGGGATCGTAGCCTTCCATTTCGCACACATCATCCGCTATCCTTGTGCAGATTGAAAGTGCCTCGCGGTCTTCCATATCAAGCTTCATATAAACCTGATTGCTGAAAACTACCGAGTGCCATATGATCAATGCAACAGGTATCAGTGCGATGATCAGTGTCGTCTTTTTATCGATGACTCTCATAAGAATCATAACAAAGAGTACGTAAACAAAATAAATGCCGTAAATCATCGTATCATACTCAAATCCGTTTGAGAGGATATAGATAACATTCGAAAAGAGAGGAAAAAGAAGAAAGATAACGGCCTGAAGAACGACCTGAAGAACCGACGACTTATTCTTTTTATTGATGATAAACAGACCCGCGACCGTCATGACCAAAATAGCGATCACGCAGAGCATGATCAGAATATCCCAAGCGCCATCGACCTTCTTTCCGAGAAGGTATGTTGAAACGAATGTGCCCTGATGGGTAAGGTAATGAAAATACCTTTCGTAGGTTCCGGCCAGAAGACTTCCGAATGTGACGCCCTCCTTCGCACCCATGTTTGCAAGGCTGTTGTAACTCATCGCCTCGGCGACATGATGGATGGCAAGGACAGCCTTATATGCTCCGTAATACAGAGCACCCGAAAATATAACCCCGGCAACTGTCTTTCCGATTCTGATCCAGAAGGCTTTATCAGGCTTCTTTTCCGAAAGTTCCTTCATATAAACGAGTGCAAACAGCATAAATGCCGTACAGATGTATGCCTGATAGAATCCCATGCTCACTACAAAAGAAATCATTCCGAGAATATAGCATAGTGGCTTGTCCTTAACGAACAGATAAACTCCAAGTACGGCAAAGAAAAGCGCCGACATATAGATATCAATCCATGGAGTATAACAGGCAAGAGCGCAGGTGATCGTAATATTGCAGGCAAGTATCCCGCATATGAAAAAGAGGATGATCTTATCTTCTATCTCAAATAGCTCGGAAATGAGATAAACAGCAAAAGAAAACACAACGATCGATATAACTCCGAGAAACCATGGTGAAACAATACAGCCGCGCAATACCATGGAAGCAGTCTGCATAAATCTTCCGAGCGAGCGCTGCCAGATAATGTCATCCTGGAAGATACTTCCGAGCGTATCCGCGGTGTACAGGTTGTTCATGAATCTGTAACCGTGCGCCGCCATCCAGAGGATCACGGAATATAAAAGAATGTCTTTTAATTTTCGGGACTTAATATCTTGCATAAACACAGAACCTCTCATCTTTAGCGATAAGTCCGTATCCGTTTTCGATACAGAGCTGTTCTATCCTTCCGCCGGAAGGTGCTGATATGTATCTGGTCTTAAGAGTATCGAAATTGTCAGCCGAATAATCAAAGCAGCAATTGATGCCCATTCCCGAAGGAACCGCATAGAGCATCTGCCAGTCGGTGGTAACGTCTTCGCCGTCGACCACATCCCTGAACTCCCAGATCACGGCATTGTCATATGAAGGGACATTCGTTTCGTCGAGAACGATCTCCCTTTCGAATGTGCTTCTGAAATATTCGTACCTTGATTCGGATTCCGCAGTGGTTTTCGGGATTCCGAAATCATAATCATTTCCGATCGCATGGAACACTCCGAAATAGATAAGGCACAGGCTCATGAGCAGTGCACAGATCCATGACTTTTCTTTCTTTACGATCATGAGGATGACACCGACTGCGATAAAGGTAAGAAGGTGCTTGCTCCCCTCGATGAGCTTGTACATAAGGAGTATCGCGATGAGAAGTGCAAAATCGGCAAAGAGCATGTACAGCCTGCAGTAAAAGTCGCCGTCGAGAGCAGGGATCAGCTTCTTTAGTGACGATCTCTTCGAAGCTTTTCCGGAAGATTCTTCCGATACGTTCTCATCGGATTTTTCGGCACTCTTTTCCGCAGCCTTCTCTGAGATTTTCTTTTCTGCGATCAGCTGCACCGCCTGTACCGCCATCATGAACAGATATATGTCGAAGAACATTCCGGGAGCACTGTCGATATAGAACGCATCCTTCATGAACCTGTAGAAATCCATGCCCTTGTAATAAAGGGTTCCGAACAGGTTGTGTACGCCGGCCCCAAATCCGCTCGTAAAGAATGTGGTGATAAAGTCGGTATAGAAGAACGGCATGAAATATTCCGCCGAAAGAAAATGATTCAGCAGATAATAGATGAACGCGGTGAATCCGACGACGGCAAAAGAGATACTAAAAGCGATGATCTTATTCTTTTTGCCGGAGGCTTTAAAGAACATCACAAGAAGTGCGAACACAAGGAACAGGATCATGTACGGTCTCATCCATGTCATGAGGGATCCGAGTACTATCGCGGTGACGATGTATCTTTTTTTCGATGTTCTGAAATAGGCGAGCATGCATCCCCAGAACACGAGAAGGTGCGCAAAGCATATGACCTCGGGCATGCATGAATAGATATATCTGAGGTTAAGAAAGAACGCGAAGAACCATACAGAGATCGCGATGGTCTGCTTTACCGACGGCTTTGTCATAACGCCGAAGAGGATCAGCGCGACCGAATAGATGATCGCGTTATATACGAAAACGGATTTCATTGTCCATCCGAAGATAAAACCCAGAACGACCCAGGGCCAGACGAGAACGGGACTCCATGCGGCAAAGCTTAAGGAAAGCGCATGTCCGTCATTGAAGCCGTAATAGCCTAAGGGGTATCCGTGATCGATGATCGCTTCAACCTGTTTGAAATAAAAAAGCTCATCGTTCCACTCACTCGTGATAAGGGACACGGGCGTCGGATCGATGATCAGTTTAACGAGTACATAAATAAAGGGAAGGAGTCCCAGAACCGCGGTGCATATGAGATTAATAACCCTGGGGTTCTTTAAAAAATCCTTCTTCATTTATCAATATTCCAACTGTCACGGATTATATACTGCGGAGAATTGTTCATGCTGATGTACATCCTGCCGATGTACTCTCCGATAAGTCCGAGGGTGAGCAGGATCATTCCGCCGAAAAATACGATGGAGCTCATGATCGCAGCATATCCCATCACGGAATTTTCCGGGAATAGAAGTCTTCTTACGACGACAAATACTCCGTATAAAAGTCCGGCCACGGCAGAGAATCCGCCGATGAAGGTTGCTATCCTGAGGGGCTTTACGGAAAAAGCGGTGAAGCCGTTAAACCAGAGGTTAAGAAGCTTCTTGAGTGTATATCCGCTCGTTCCTTCCATTCTGTCCCTGTGATCGATGGGAACATTGGTGATCCTTGTGGTTGAACGGAGCACAAGTCCGATGACGTAAGGATATGAATTCTCATACTTGATCATATCCTCAACGATAAAACGCTTTACAGCAAAATAACTCGACACGAAAAGCTCCTTGGGCTTACTGAGCATCACACGGAGCATCATATCATTTACACGGCTTCCGAAATTCCTGAAGCCTGAATGTTTCTTGTGGTCATACCTTGCGTAGACTGCATCATAGCCTTCGTCGATCTTCTCCAGGAGCTTTCCCACCTGGTCCGCCGGAGTCTGTCCGTCATCATCAAGGCATACGCAGATGTCACCGTCGGAATATCTGAAGCCCGCCATAAGTGCCGCGTGCTGTCCGAAATTTCTCGCAAAAGAAATACCGCTGATCCTGTCATCCTCCTCGCAGAGCTTTTTTATCGTCTGCGCGGTTCCGTCGGGTGAGCAGTCATTGACAAGAAAGATATCAAATGTGTACCTGTCACTCATTCCGGCCATGGTTGTCCTGATCTCATCCACAACTGCGGGAAGAGTATGTTCGGATCTGTAACAGGGAATTATAAAACTGATCTTTTCCATAGATGTATGCCTGTAGTTTTCCGCTTCGCCGGGATCAACCGGTGAGCATTATCTGTTTTCGTTGAATCTGTCGTGGATACGTGTGAGCCTGTACTCGAAATCCTTGCGGTCCTTGGAATCCACGACCTTTAATACCAGTCCGGTAAAAAGAGAAAGAAGGCCTGCCATGAACACAAATCCGCATGTGATAAGCGTGGGGAATCTCGGAACAAGTCCGGTGGTCGCATAATCGCTTATGATGGGGACCATGAAGATCAGGCTGGCCAGCATAAGGAAGCAAGCGATAAGACCAAAGAAATGCATGGGTCTGTAATTTCTGTAAAGAGACATCATCTTGCGGATGACCTTAAATCCGTCGGGAAGGGTATTGAGCTTGCTCTCGCTTCCGACGGGTCTGTCACGGTATTCGACAACTACATTGTCCACCTGGAGATCATAATTTACCGCATGTATGGTCATCTCGGTCTCTATCTCAAAGCCCTTGGAAAAAACGGGGAAGGTCTTAACAAAATCATAGGACATTGCCCTGTATCCCGTCATGATGTCGCGGATATCGGCCCTGAAGAGATGATTGATGCCCCATCTCATGAGTGAGTTGCCGAAATTGTGGAAGGGTCTCTTATTTTCCGTAAAATAGGTGGATGAAAGCCTGTCTCCGACCACCATATCGGAATTCTTCTCAAGAACGAGCTTTACCATCTCGGGTGCGCTCTCAAGAGGATATGTATCGTCTCCGTCGATCATGAGGTAGCACTTTGCGTTGATCTCACGGAACATTCTTCTGATGACATTTCCCTTACCCTGTTTATATTCGTTCCTTACGACCGCCCCGCACTCTTCTGCAATCTTGGCGGTATCGTCGGTGGAATTGTTGTTATATACGTAAATAACGGCCTCAGGAAGGACATTTTTAACGTCCCCTATAACCTTGGCGATGGTCTGAGCCTCGTTATAGCACGGTATCAAAACTGCTATATTGTCCATAAATACTCCAAAAATAAAAACATAGTCATCGGTATATGATTGGTGATATTATAGTTAAGCATGACTTAACCACATACAAAGTTATTATACCATACCGGAGCATGAAAAAAACCTTAGAAAATAAAAGAAAAATGATCATTTTGGGCGGGATTGCGACAGCGGTCCTGCTTTTAACGATAATTATCGTCTGTATGGTCTACAGGGTTCTTCACCCACGAAAGATCACCATTCCCGACAACCGTGCAAAATTTGTTTCGGAGGTTGTTCATACGGGCAGAACCCCGTACTATGACTCCTTTTGTGACACAGACGCAGGGGCCGTTGCGGTATATATGTATGACCAGACGGTGAACGGCATCACTTTTTCAGAGAAAGTGGGAGTGCCTTATTTCATGGCAAACGACCGCTTCAGGTCATTCAGGATGATGAGTGACTATATTGTTAACAGTTCCGAGCAATTCTCAGAGGATGCGTTTCCCCGCTATTTTATTCTTGGCATAGACCCCTACGCCGCTTTTCTTCAGTCATGTTCAAACAAAGAGTGCTTTGAACGTAATCTGGAGTTTTTATACAAGCTTTCCGAGGAGCATCCCGGAACGGCGTTTATTGTATATTTCCCGTCAGATTCCGCAATGGATTGGGTAAATCTGACCGAAGAGCAAAAAAGAGAAGCGAGACTCTCATATATCACTTTTGTA
The DNA here is from genome assembly GCA_017617005.1 of Lachnospiraceae bacterium. Classification (GTDB taxonomy): domain Bacteria; phylum Bacillota; class Clostridia; order Lachnospirales; family Lachnospiraceae; genus AC2028. The sequence continues at coordinate 29,271 of JAFZWW010000138.1, read as the reverse complement.
AGATATTTCCGGGAACGTCCCAATGTTATGATGTACTACATTTCCTCACTGGAATGGATCCTTTACTCAGACTGTATCCGGATAAAAGGTTTGGACACTCCACTCAAGCCGGATATTTACGACCATCTGCAATCACTGAACATTACGGAAACCAGCCTGTCCAACCTGCTAACCTGGAATAATGTAAATGATGAAATGGACCGCATAATCCATTTATCAGAGGAATATGAACAGGTCAGGGCTTCATATGCAGATCTGTCCGGAAAAGATGTATTCTTCATCGGCGATTCCGTAATAGGCAATTACCGTGACAGCACTTCAATCCCGTCATTTTTCAGGGATATGACCGGTGCCAACGTTTATAATCTTGCCGTGGGCGGCTGGTCCGCTGTCAGCACCGCCGACCCGTCAACTACCCTAGGATGCGCATTTGATTATCTTATGGGAAGAAGGGATAAAGAGGAATTCATCGATATGTTCTCTTACAGCTACAGCTATTCCGACTACACATGGGCAGAACGGGCACTGGAAGAAAGCAATAACGAAGGTGAAAATGCTATATTCATAATAGAATTTGGGCTCAATGATTATTTCAGCGGTCTCCCTCAGGATGATTTCAGAGCCGCACTCACCTACTTTGCCGAATCGATAAAGACCTCATATCCAAAAGCACAGATACTGTTCCTTGCTCCCGGATACGTTACCGCATTTGAATTCGGATACCAGGATACCGGAACGGACGGCAATCATTGTATACTTCAGGATTACAGGGATATAACCTATGAAGTAGCCATGGAGCAGAACTGTCAGTTCATGTCTCTGACGGATGATTTTGCATTCACTCTGGAAACCGCTCCTTTTTATCTGGATGCGGCTGCGGATGCAGTTCACTATAGCGAAAACGGAAGATATCTCCTGGCACAGGGCCTTGCGAGATATTTTAAGAAATGACACAGCCCGAAAATTCAAAACCCAAAAGAAGACTCAACACAAAAGGAAAGATCGTAGCCGGTCTTTCTTTGTGTTTTTTTATCGCAGGATTCATCTTTCTCATCCATACACTCTTTTACGCCAAGCAGCCATCGGAAACATATACCTTCGAACTCGGAGATGACATAAGCGAAGATGCCGCTGATTATATCGATGCGGGAATCCTTGCAAGGCACCTTGCCATTGCGGACTTTTCACTGGTCGATAAAACAAGGCCCGGAAAGTACCCGATGTGCGTCGTATACTTCGGCAAGGTATTTTCATATGACATCATCATCAGGGACACGAAGGTTCCCGAGATCACGTTAAAAGAAGGACCCTTTTATTTCCTTCCGGGAACCAGGCTTCAGCCCTCTGATTTCATTGAAAGTGTCAAAGATGCAGACAAGCTCCTGAACATTTCTTTTGATGAACAGCTCATCGAAGCAGGTGCCTTAAGCTGCAGGGAAATGAAGGAATATACGGCAAGGATCATGGTGGAGGATTCGTCGGGCAACACCTCGATCGCCGTTACGGATTACCTTGTGGACGATGCACCCGTAATACGTGGAACAAGGGATTTCTATATATCCTCCGGTTCCGAACCCGACCTGCTCGAGTTCATATCCGCATACGATTCCCTGGACGGGGACCTGACAGACAGCATAGAAATAGAATTCGATACGGAAGAATTTCCCGAAAAGGGCGAAGTCGGCATCACCTATACCGTGACCGATTCATGCGGCTTTACAACAACCGATAAGGGGACCGCATATTTCGATTCGGCGGATGCGATCCAGGAAATGATCTGTGCAAGGCAGATAAGCAGATCCGAATACAATATCGTCGGGGCTTACAACCCTTACGACACCGGACTCTTTGAGGAAGGTGATATGGCGGATACCCTTGACGGAGTTATGCATTCCCTGGTTCACATACAGATCTTCAAGGATGACGGAAGTTCGACCATAGGGTCCGGATTCATAGCAGAGATAACGGATGATGCCATTTATGTCATTACAAATAAGCACGTGGTAGGTAATTACAAGGAAGCCTGCGTTACGTTCATGGGCAGGGAATGCGTACCGCATGCAACGGTGGCCGGCGTGGCGGACGAATACGATATCGCGGTCATAAAGATTCCGAAGATGTACCTTCCCGCGGAGTTTGACAGCGTGCTCTATACCGTCCATATAGATATGACATACTGGGAAGAACTTGATGACGAACCGATAGAGCTTGCGATAGAGGTAGTGGACGATGCAGGAAATATCGAGCATATCAGATACGGCTCACTTGTAAAGAAGCTTCAGACATTCCCGTTCTTTGAACCGTTCATCGAAACAGAGATGGCACTTACGCTCAGAGCAGGCGATTCGGGATCGGCGGTCTTCGATCCGGAGGGCAGGCTCATCGCGATGGCATTTGCATACTCCGTCGCACCCGAGCGGGACTGGGCCGTTCCGCTGAATGAGATCGTGGATGCATATAAAGAGATAACGGGCAGAGAGTTATATACTTACTGAGTTCCCATACTACTCTTCCGCATCGGTTTTTTCGCCGATCATCTCCTTATAAATCTGAGTAAGATTTGCGGCTACGGCCTTCGGATCATGATCCTTGAGAGCCCTGGCTCTCGCCGCTTTTCCTCTTTCGATCGCACGGTCGTAATCAAGCTTGGTAAACTCGATCGTCTTCCTGAGTGATGCCGCAACCTCATCCATGGGCTTTCTGGCGTTGCAGTCATAAAGAAGGCACTGGTTCTTGTCATCTATGATATCGGGGATTCCTCCGACTCTCGATGCTATCACGGGCGCTTCCGAAAGTGCAGCTTCGATAACGGGATTCGGAGAATTCTCAACCGTCGAAGGACATATGTACATTCCGCATTTAAGATATTCTTCCCTCATCTGCTCGGGAGTGATGTTTCCGAGGAATGTGATCTTACCCTGAAGATTGCAGCTTTCTATCAGTTCACCGAGATACTTTCCGTATTCCGAGATCAGAACCTTATCCTTGAGGGTGTTCTGCGAAACGATATCCGGACCCGCAACTCTGATCTTAAGCTCGGGCCAGTTGATATCCTTAAGAGCCTTCAGGAGTATATGGAATCCCTTGAGAGGATAATATGCTCCGGAAACGAATATCGTATTTACATCACGTGAATTCCCCGCGGGAACGGGTGCATAGAAAACAGGCTTTACCGCTTCGCTTAAGTAATGATATGTCGCTTCGGGTGCCAGGCGCGATGCCCACTTTTTCTCAAGTCCCGTGCATCCGCCGATATGTCCGGCTCTCGAAACCGCTTCAAGCTCGTTGACGGCCCTGTTATGATACTTGTCCTGCTGCTGTTTGATATTGTCCCTTCTTACCGTATCCCTGAGCGTCGATGAAGATACGATCTCATCGGGAAGGCATGCGAGATAATCCGCAGCGATCGCGGCACAGATCCCGCGGAAGGAAACAAGGAGTCTTTCTTTTCCGGGATGGTAATGGAAATCATCATCGGTAACGGCCCTGCTCATTGCAAGGGCATGGGGGAATTCCGTTCCGAGGATGTGAATGACATCGGGCCTGAACTCATCGAGGATCCTGTTCATCGAAGAGATCATGGTTATATCAAAAAAGTCGGGACGGGAAAGATCCTCATAAAAAGGAAAATACGAAACCGAAAACTCACTGTCATCGGACAGCTTAAAGGATCCCCTTTTTCCGTCATGCTGTTCGGAAACGGGAAAAGCGATACCGAGCTCTACATCTTCGGAATACAGAGCCATTGCGGAAAGCATTCCCTCCGTCATTCCGGCTTTGGAATTTTCTTCGATACCGAGAGCCTCTGCCGCCCTTTCGGGTATATAATTACTGAGCCATAAAACCTTCATTTCATTTCCTCATGCCCTGCTTAAGGGGCCGTCCTCATAATCGGGAATCCTGTGCTCCGGATCACCCGCAAATGCCATGATCCTTTCGGCAGCAATATCCGCATTCCACAGATCCTTTATCGTATCGTATGCGGCCTTACCGATCCTTACGGCATTCTCCTTATCGCTTCCAAGAAGCACCTTCTCCAAAAGCTCATCATCGTTGCAGGATCTGTACATATATCCGTTCTCACCGTCGCGGATAAGATACGGGGCACTTCCTATGCTCTTTGATGCGATCGTCACACAGCCGGAGTTCATTGCTTCGTTCACGACCGCTCCCCAGCCTTCAAGCCTGTCCGATGTCGAGATGAAGATATCGGACTTTCTCATCTCTTCCCTTACTTCATCAGGTCTCATGCCGCCGCGGAATTCCACTTTGTCCATCAGCCTCATTTCCGAGGACAGCTGTTTGATCTCATCCTCCATCACACCGTTTCCGATCATCGTGATATGGAAGGGGATGTTTTTATTCCTAAGATTATCCGCAAGTGTAGGTATCATCTCGGGATGCTTCCAGTCGATGAAACGTCCGACCCAGAGAATACGAAGTTCTTCATTGTCCTTACGGAGTTCGTTCAGATCATCATATTCAAAGCACTGCGGAAAATATCCGTATTTAAATTTCTTGTTTCTGTACGCACCGATCAGATCGAAATCGCCCTTCACATACGCTCCGGCACAAAGTAAGTATACGGGTGAGTTATTGAACCTTACATGATCGTGGTATTTTTTCTTAAGTCCCCTTGGAGAGATGAACTTAAGCCTGCTTTCCTTGTATATCCTCTCGGAATAGATGAGCGTGAACTTTCCGGCTTCGAGTCTCGGCATGATGATCTCCGCATCCTCACATCCGCCGAAGATCGCGCAGTCCGCATTCATTATCAGCTCGTCGCACTTTTCCTTATCCTTGTAATAGAGCTTCACATAAGGCTTTTCCGCAAGCGACGAATCCCATCCGAGCTTTACTCTCTCCTCTTCCATCGGCTCAGTCTGGATGAAGGTGTATTCACCTCCCGTCAGCTCGTAAAGCCTGTCCGAAAGCGGCGCCTGATGATGGTTTATGTAATTGGATATAAATACCGTCTTCAACCTGCTATTCCTTTGTAGATCTCAACCAGCCTCGAATAATTCACAGCCGCATTATGTGTGGCCATTGCATGTGCGGAAGCATTTGCCGCATACTCCGCAGCTTTTTCCGGGTTATCGAACATTTCCGACACAGCTGTCACAAGTGCATCAACATCCGAAAACTCATACAATATTCCGTCCTTGCCATCATTGAAGATCCCCGATACGCCTCCGACATTTGCCGATACGCAGGGAACACCGAGCATCATCGCTTCGCCGAGCGAATTGGGAGAATTTTCGATGGATGAAGGACATACGAAGACATTACTCTTCGAAAGCCTGTCTATATAATCGGAAACCGCAAGACTTCCCGTAAATATGACCGAATCTTCAAGTGAATATTCACCGATAAGCTCGAGGAGATATTTATCATACGAAGAAAGCTTCAGCCTCTCCTTAAACGTCGAATGCTTTGTCACATTGTCGCCGGCAATGTAAACCTTAGCATCCGGATATTTTTCCTTCAGCTTGGCGAGTGCGGCGATCATCATATGCGCACCCTTTATGGGATAATTGCCCTGGCTCAGGAATATTGAATGGGCTTCGACTTCGGGTCTTTCCGCGCCGCCCGCAAGGGAGCGCTCATAAAAGTCCGCACGGAGCGTTTCATTCATAAAATGATACTTAGCCTCAGGATTAACCTTGGAAGTAAATCCCTTATCGAAAGGAGTTCTTCCGGTAACGTTTCCTGCGATCTTAAGCGCCTCTATCTCATTTACCGCACGGAGTGCGAACTTTCTCTGCTGGATCTTAAGGGAATCCTTTTTTACAAAGTCCCTGAATGTCACACGGTTAATAACTCTTTCGGGAAGTCCGTCAAAGAAGTGATCCTTGTAGATATCGAGAACTCCCTGGATACCGATGAGGATACGCTCGGGGCGGTCCTTCATGACCTGTGCCATCGCACGGGTGTGGGGAAATTCCGTTCCGAATATGTGGACTATATCGGGCTGAAACTTTTCGACTATGGAAGAAAGTCTGTCTTCAAGAGAAGGATCGTAGACCTCGGGAGCCGATGTGTCTTCGTAGAATCCGTAATACTTCACTCCGTCTTCAAGGTAAAATCCGTCGTTTTCTTTTCCGACGGGAAAACAGACACCGAGCTCGAACTCACCGCCTTTTTCCGCGACGCTTACGGCACCCGAAAGCCACCCTTCCTTGTTGGAGGCTTTAAGTCCCATTTTTGCCGCGACTTTCGGAAGTATGATATTACAGAGCCACAATACCTTCATCAGTCTTCCTGTTTATATGAATCGTCCTGACCGTTCTTAAGAGCCGTTATCTGTTCCTTCTCGACACCTTCGGTCGAATCGGGCCACATAAGGACCTTAAGAGTAAGAAGCATAAGTTTAAGATCGAGCATAAGTGAATACTGCTCGATATAGATCAGATCAAGCTTGAGCTTGTCGTAAGGAGTTGTGTTGTATTTTCCGTAGACCTGTGCAAAGCCCGCAAGCCCGGCCTTGACCTTCATGCGGTATGCGAACTCGGGCATGACTTCGACATACTGCTGTATGATCTCGGGGCGCTCGGGTCTGGGTCCTATGAAGGACATATCGCCCTTAAGAATGTTGAAGAGCTGGGGAAGCTCATCGAGTCTGCATTTCCTGATGAACTTACCGACGGGAGTGATACGAGTATCGCCCTTGCTCGCAAGTCTTGCGACACCGTCACTCTCGGCATCGACTCTCATCGACCTGAACTTGTAAATAGTAAATTCCCTTGCATCCCTTGTGCAGCGGATCTGCCTGTAGAGGATGGGGCCCCTGTCGCAGAGCTTGACCGCGATCGCGGTAAGGAGCATGAAGGGTGATGTAAGGATTATGAGCAGAAGCGAAAATACGATATCGATCGTACGCTTGATGACTCTCTGCTCGACCGTAAGCGAATACTCCCTCGTAAGGAGTATGGGTGAATCGAATACGTGAAGCTCTTCCGCTCCGGAAAGGATGACATCCCCTATCTTGGGAAGCATATAGAACCTGATGGAATTGCCGTAGCAGTATTTGATCAGAGGCTTTCTCTGTGCGACGGACATATCGCCTATGACAACGGCGTTGATCTTGCCGGTGGAAAATCCGTCCCTGATGCGTTTTACGATCGCATCGTAGCCTTCCTCGGCCTTGATGCGGTCGGTGATGACATACTTATCCTTCCTGGTCTCGAACTTTTCGGAAAGCGTATCCTTATTGGCACTGCCGTAGATTAGCAGAAGCTTTCTCGGAGGGAAGATATGTCTGTAGATCTTGTTCGCGATGGGTATATAGATCAGCACGATTATGAGCTGCTCCGTTCCCATCATGAGAAAGTACGGAAGCTTGAAGGGCTGGTTTGCAAGAAGCGAAAGCTCGCCCCAGATGAAGATATCCGCAAGCACGGTCGAGAAGAGCTGCGAGAATACGATCTCGGAATTCTTCAGATACCCGAGTCTCATTCCGCCGTACATGTTCGAGATCAGAAAGAGGATGATGCCGTAGACCATGATCTCGAGAACGTGTCCCTTGAAATAGAAATATCTCAGAGGTTCAACTACACTGTGACGGAAATGGAAATACCAATGGAAACCGAAGGATGCTATCTCGAGGGCAAGGCATCCCATCACAAGCGAAAGGTTGATGATCCGCTTGGTGCTCTCCATTAACTGCGCTTTTTTCTTTTGCTTTTCGTCTAATATCATTTCGTCTTCTTTATCATTCCGAAGAGCTTCTTAACGCTCTTTGCGGGAAGGTATGCAAATATCAAAAGGTTTCTTCTCTGCTTCTTCGTAAGGTAAGGATCCCTGCGGATGAAGCCCTTATGGGCCTTAACTTTTCCGTAGACCCTTGTGTACAGCTCGTTTTCTTTGTTCATCTCCGAAACGGGGATGTGAAGCAGAAGCCACATTGCCTGCACGAGATAAAAGTGTGCCGCTTCCTGTTTGAGCTCAGGATATTTCTTCGCGGCAAGCGCCATCATCTTCTCGGCATTTTCCATCGAGTTTTCATAGAAGGACTGTCTGTACGTGCCCCTCGTGTTGCTCTCGGTGCTGAGGATTATATGATAGCCGGGCTTTTTGCAGACCTTCAGAAGCTCCAGCTTTTCGCTCATCTTCACGAGCAGATCGAAATCCTCGTTCAGCCTTCCTTCCGGAAAAGAAAAGCCTTCGAAGAATTCCTTTCTGAAAAGCTTCGTACAAAAGGAGCTGTCGCCCTGATGAAGGAGAAGCGCTCTGAAAAAACTCTTGCCTGTAAATTCATCATCAGGAAGGAAGTCTTCACCGAATGCCTTTATGGGTTCTCCCTTTTCGTTCTCTTCGCACGAAAGGATCTGGGAAACGTCTGCCTTCGGATCCTCGTCGAGGATCTTCGCCAGGTTCTCATACATATCGGGCTCAATATAATCGTCCGCATCGATGAATCCGATGTATTCACCCGTTGCCTGCTTTAAACCGGCATTCCTTGCCGTGGAAGATCCGCCGTTTTCCTTACTGATAACCTTGATGCGGCTGTCCGCTGACGCAAAGGAATTCAAGAGCTTCAGACTGTCATCCTTCGAACCGTCATCGACCGTGATTATCTCGAGTTTTTTGTAGGTCTGGTTGCGGACACTGCCGATCGACCGCTCGAGGTATTCCGCGGCATTGTAGACGGGTATTATGATGGATATCAGTGCGTTGCCCATAATCAATTAATTATACCATATATACACAGGCCTTGGACACATATATGTATTTTTGTTCAACGGACGTTCGCCTTGTATTTCTAAGGAATTTGCCGAATATCAGGCAAATTACGTGTCGTTCACAGCAGCCATCCGTGTCTGCTGTTCACTCATTTTGCCATCCGGGCAAAATGCCACTTAGGATATATAAATTCCCAAGAAATACTACGGCTCACTTTATTCACAAAAATGCATATATGTGTCCAAGGCCATGAGATACATACAATTATTATATTCTGCGTTTAACGGCGTTGAAGCCCCAGCCGATGAAAGAGAAAATGCTGCGCGAAAGCGACAGCTTTTCGGAGCGGCGGTAAAGGTTCCAGATACGGCGGGCGGCATCCTTCTTGTCGGAGGAAAGTGAGTTGCCCGTGCGGCGGTAGAGCGTCAGATTCTCGTTCAAGCCGCATGCCTTATAGCCCTTCCTGAGGAGTGCAAACCAGAGGGCGGTATCCTCGGAAAGGATGTCGGGGAAGACTATGTCTTCCTTTTTCACGATCTCCGTATCGAAAATGACGGTCGATGTGAAGATCGTGGTGTTGCGGAGTGCCTGCGAATATGAAATGGTCTCCGGCACCCTGACGATCTTGCCCATGGGACAGGCGTTTTCGTCCGCGAATTCATATCCGGTAAAAGAAAAACCGCAGCCCTTCTCTTCCATGAATGCAAGCTGGTGCTTTAACTTTTCCTTCACCCAGAGGTCGTCTCCGTCGAGAAAGGCGATGTACTTTCCCTTACTTTCACGGATACCCAGATTTCTTGCTCCGCATGCCTTGAGCTTTCCCTCGGGCTCGATGAGCCTTATTCCCGCATCCGGATGTGATGCAATGTAATCATTGATGACCGAAACGGAAGAATCCGTACTTTTATCGTCAACAAGCAGCACTTCCATATCGGGAATTCCCTGGGAAGTGATGCTGTCCAAAGTAGCCGATATATACTTTTCGAGGTTATAAACCGGTACTATTACGCTGACCATAATCCTCAGATTCCAAAAACAAAAACTCAAACCTGTGTCGCATGGCAAAGATCATCCTTCAAACGGATCCACAGGCGTGACGAGTGCGTATCCGCTGCCGTCACTTCCCGTCGCAAGAATAATCGGCGCACATCCCCCTTCAGTGAGCACATCTACATCATATCCGTTCGGAGGCAGGATCACAACAGTTGCACCCTGTTCGAAGGCCCTCCGGCAAAGATCCGCACAGAGTTCCTTTTCTCCGTTCGATACTTTTATCATATCTTCATGGATATCTGTAAGTTCCTGTGAATAGAAGCCGTACCTGTTCTTGGTAAGCCTTCCGTCCCACATATCGCGCCCGTAAAGAGTTCTCGCATCTGCGGAATAAACATGCAGGTAGGCGATAACATCATCGGGTGCAAGTATCGTCTGGTTGCCGCCAAGCAGTTTCTTTTCGAAGATCATCTCTGCGATCATCTTTTCATCAGTGCCTGCATTCTCGGGTCTTCCGGATGAATTCCCGGTGACTCTTCCGAGCGAACCGCACAAAAGGATCGCCACCGTAAAGAGTACTACCGCAAGTAACGAGATCTTCTTTTCCCTTGAATAAAGCTCGTCAAAAAGCACCGCAGTCATTACGGCACCGACCGGGATCAGGGGAATAATGTTCCACATATCGGGCGAGTCATAATATGTTCCCGTAACTATTCTTAACACCGATGCAGTGACCGGACATACAAGGACAATCAAAGCTGCTGTGATATAACCAAGGAGTGCCCTTATCCTCACGTCGGTCTTCTTTCCCGAAAGTACAAGGCATGCAAAGCCCGCAGAAAGTGAGACCAGAAGACTCGAGCTTATCATCATGCATTCCCTGAGATGAAGTATGTGATCATTTATGAGGCCTCTGAGCATTTAGACCTCCTTTTCAAAATGAACATAAACAGAATGAATCCCACATAAACGCATGCGCAGAATCCTATGCCGTACTGTGTCCTGCAGATGAAAGCTTCGCAGATAACGGGAAGAAGTGCGATCAAATATCTTCCGTCAAAGAGGCAGTATAGCAGGAAAGGAATGAGCACCCAGCCTCTTATCGCTCCGCCGGTCCACATCGCAGACAGAACAGCAAAGCCCTGAGCATATGACGAAAGGTCCGCAGCGAAGATGAAGAGGATCGCCGAAGATACGAGCACGGACCTTTTTAAAAGTGCATCCTTCAAGCCCTTGAACAGTGCGCCCGAAAGGGCGGTCATCGCACATAATCCCGACACAAACCAAAAGCCCGGCATTATCGAATGAAGGAGCAGATCGGGAGCGGTACCGAAAGCCTCACAGAGAACGGAATAAAAACCGCTCAGGCAGAGTATCTTATATCTCGAAGGAAGTCCCTCCGTATAAGCAGATCCCGTAATGGGATCAATGGTGTACATCGGTTCTCCCTTAAGGAAAGTCACAACAGTCTCAAAAGTCTCATCGCCTGTCGAATTGATTCTCCCGCCCTGCACGACCGTAATGAAGCATGCGACCGAAAGAACGACCGCTGCCAGACAGAATAGTACCGCGGCGCCCTTTACTTTCTCTTTTTCCTTTTTCTCTTTTTCCTTCTTACCCTTTATGACGGTAAGGATAACGAACGCAAAATAACCCACGGTCATCGCTACGACCATGAGTATTCCGCTGTATCTTTTTTCCGTGGAGATGAGTCCGTCACCTGCGAGCGTCAGAAAATGTGAGACGAAGGAGATGACAATGACGAGCAGTGAGCCTGCGGAAAATGTTGAAAACAGATCGGTATCCTTTTTTGAAAAGATACCGGACAAAAGCATCAGTGTCCTTCCGGAAAAGGCGGACACTATAGCAAGAAACATTATCAGGATGATCGTCTTAACCATAGAGCCTATTCCTGTCAGAAGCAGTTTTTCTCATCCCTGAGATATAGGGGACGTTTCTTTACCTCAAGGTAAGCTTTGGCAATGTACTGTCCGAGGATTCCCGTGCAGAAAAACTGTAATCCGCCTATAAATACGATGACCGTCATAAGGCTCGGCCATCCGTCTACGGGATCGCCGAACAGAAGCCACCTTACGATTATGAACAGGATCATTACAAATGCAACAAAGCACATGATCACGCCTATGAGGGAACTGAGAACAAGGGGCTTTGTCGAAAAAGCGGTGATGCCTTCAAGGGAGTAAACAACCAGCCCCCAGAAGCTCCACTTGGTCTTGCCCGCGGCGCGGTCAACATTTTCAAAATCGATCCATTTGGTCTTGTATCCGACCCACCCGAAGATACCTTTGGTGAAGCGGTTGTATTCGGTCATTGCAAGAACGGCATCGATGAACTGCCTTGTCATGAGCCTGTAATCCCTGGCTCCGTCCATGATCTGTGCATCGGAAAGTTTCTTCATCAGCCTGTAAAAACGCCTTGCAAAAAAGCTTCTTATGGGAGGCTCGCCCTTTCTGGTAACGCGCCTTGTTGCCACCGAATCATAGCCCTCGTCGAGATATCCGAACATCTCCTCGAGGAGTGAAGGGGGATCCTGGAGATCCGCATCCATTATCACGGCATAGTCCGAGTCCGCTGCTTTGAGTCCCGCATACATCGCGGCCTCTTTTCCGAAATTCCTCGAAAAAGAAATAAGGTGCACCCTGGGGTCCTTCTCATTAAGTGACCTTACCACCGAAACGGTTCCGTCCGTCGATCCGTCGTCGATGAACAGCACTTTAAGAGCCACATTCCTCTTTTCGAGAAATGCGGTGTTCCTTATCAGCTCATCATAAAAAAGAGGTATCGCCTCTTCTTCATTTTTGCATGGAACTATTACCGTAAGTTCTGACATCTTTTCCTCCGGCGGGCTTTATAGCAAAACAGCGAAGCCTCAGAGCTTCGCTGCAGCAGATACGTTTTATAAGATCATTCGCCAAGTCCGCTCTCAACCACTGCAACAAGAGCCGCAAGAGCCTTGTCTTCATCTTCGCCTTCACAGACGAATTCGATCTCATCTCCGCATTTAATGCATGCTCCGAGAACACTGAGTACGGATTTGGCATTTGCCGTATTATCATCACCGAATCTGAAAGTGATCAGTGATTTGTATTGCATTGCTTCTTTACAAAGAATTCCGGCAGGTCTCAGATGAAGGCCTGTGGGATTTTTAATCAAAACCTTTTGAGTGACCATTTATTCCAGTACCCTTTGGGCCGTTAAGCCCTACCCCGTAAAGTTGATTTTTCTGACAATTATAATAACAGATAACGTATATTTTTACAATAATATCAGAACATCCTGTCCTGTATCAGTGCGGCGAGTTTTTCGGCCTCCTCCTGTATCATTTTCTGATCTTTTCCTTCGATCATGACCCTTACGAGAGGCTCGGTTCCGGAGGGTCTGATAAGGACTCTTCCCTCTCCCGCAAACTTTGCTTCAAGCGCCTTTATCGCATCCGCTATCTCGGGATATTCGAGATACTTATCCTTCTTGTGGTTGGCAACCTTCGCACCGACGAGAGCCTGGGGAAGCACCTCCATTATCTGTGCCAGCTCCGAAAGCTTCTTGCCGGAATCGACCATTACCTTGAGAAGGTGAAGTGCGCTGAGGAGTCCGTCTCCGGTCGTGTTCTCGTCAAGAAAGATGATGTGTCCGGACTGCTCTCCGCCGAGCGATGCACCGATCTCCTTCATTCTCTCAAGAACATATCTGTCTCCCACGGCGGTTCTTTCGAGATTGATACCCTCTCTTTCACAGGCAAGAGAGAATCCGAGATTACTCATTACCGTGGCAACGATCGTATCCTTTTTAAGGATGCCGTTATCCTTCATATTTCTTCCGATGATGGCCATGATCTGGTCACCGTCGACAATGTTTCCGTTCTCATCAACCGCAAGGAGCCTGTCGGCATCTCCGTCGAATGCAAGTCCGACATCCGCCTTTTCGAATACGACCCTCGCACAGAGCTCTTCCATATGGGTCGATCCGCAGTTTGCGTTGATGTTGGTCCCGTCGGGATGATTGTGGATCGCGATGACATGTGCGCCGGCTTTTTCAAGTGCCTCGACTGAGGTGTAGTGTGATGCTCCCTCTGCACAGTCGGTAACGATCTTAAGTCCGGACAGATCGACGGGAACGCTTCTTACGGAATGGTTGATATATTCTTCCTTGGCATCGGTGCGGAGCTTGATCTTGCCCACTCCGGGTCCGATGGGGAATTTGATATCCTCCATATTCCTCTTGATCTGGTCCTCTATCTCATCCTCGAGTGCATCGGGAAGCTTGAATCCGTCGCAGTCGAAGAATTTGATGCCGTTGAATTCCACGGGATTGTGGGAAGCGGAAATGACAACGCCCGCATCCATCATGTGCTTTCTCGTAAGATATGCAACAGCGGGAGTGGGTACAACACCTACGTAAACACAGTTTGCGCCTACGCTGCACGCACCTGCCATAAGGGCATTTGCAAGCATGTCTCCCGAGATTCTGGTGTCGCATCCGACCATGATCGTGGGCTTATGGTTCTGCTTTCTGGTGAGCACATATGCGCCCGCCATTCCGAGTTTCATTGCAAGATCCGGAGTAAGTTCTTCGTTGGCGATTCCTCTTACACCGTCTGTTCCGAACATTCTGGACATTTCTTATATATCTCCCAAAAACTTTAAGTTTCGTCTTTTGCGGTAAGCTGGATGCGGATGTAAACGGGATCCGCTTCAACATGCTCGCTGAGGATGAATTTTACGGGAATGTTGGCAAATGTGATGCCGCTGTAATCATCTCCGTAAACAGAGGAAAGATACGAATCAACCTCTATCAGGCCTCTTATCGATTCCGCACTGACCGCGTTGAGCTCTGTCTCAAGTCCGGTAAGCCTTACACTGATCTCTTCCTCACCCACTATCTCCGCCTCATATCCATCGGGTATATCGGTAAGAGTGAAATGATCCGTGGATACGGTCAGGGTCTTCTCTGCTTTCTTTTCGACAAATGCGGTTACCGTTACTTCGTCATCGAATTCGGGATCCTCGAATGTAACTCCCGCAGGAAGGAATTCGGTAAGCGAATATGCTGCCTTGGTATCGCTCTTGGCATTTGTTATATCAACGGGATTCGTGATGTCGATCCTCGTGATGTTGTTGAGCACGCTTGTATCTCCGGCTATGGTGACGACTCCGGGATTGACGGTGATGTTACCTGTAAATATAAATCCCGCAGCGGGCTCGCCGGTCGTAGATGCATAAACGGGAACCGTCTTGGTCGAAAGAACGGTGACGGTTGTGGTAACGTAATCGGTCTGCTTGGTTATCGTATCGCTCTCGACACGGTTACCTTTGGTATCGTAGAGGATTATCTCCATATCAGCGGATATAGTCTTGAGCGCACCGTCAAGATCGATGGTGACCTGCGCATAGGATACCCTGTTGACTTCTGATTCGGGACCCGAGATCTCGATCCTGTTTCTCTCGAGATTGACCTTGCCCTGCACGCAGCCCTCTCCGACGGAGCCTACGGTCTGCGAATAGATGTTGACGTACTTGGTGACCTTGTTCTCGACGCTTATGGTAAGAACGTCATGATCGGCCGTGATGCTCTCCGCCCTGTCGAGGGTGTATACGATGGGAACGGTGCCATCCTCATTTAACTGGGAAAGATCGGCGATCGCATTGATGTCCGCAGCAGTGATGGAACTGATCACCGATTCGGGAGCCCTGACGGTTACCTTGGCGATATTGGAATTATCAAGTATCTGGTAAACCTTGCCCTCGGCCTCGAGGATATTGGTTCCGACAAGCGTAACCTTGACATTATTGTAGGTGAGCGTCCTTACGGGATTGTTGATCTGTGCAACAAGCACCCAGAGAACGAATGCGAGCACGAGTGCAAGTACTTTGAGCCATATGTTGTTGGTAAGGGTCTTTCCAAGACGCTTTAAGAATATCATGCTTTTTTGCGCCTCCTCTTCTTACCCTGATTGTTCTCTTCTTTCTCCTCGGGCGTTGTGAGTGTAGAAGTAAGATACTGTCTGAGTGACTCTTCAGTAAGATTTCTTTCAAGTTGTCCGTCATGAGCCACAGCTATCTTTCCGGTCTCTTCGGAAACAATTATCGCAACACAGTCAGCCTCCTCGGATACGCCGATGCCCGCCCTGTGCCTGGTTCCGAGTTCCTTGCTTACAACCTGTGATTTGGTAAGGTCAAGGTAGCAGGTTGCTGCCGAAACCCTGTTTCCGCGTATGGTAACAGCTCCGTCGTGAAGCGGAGTGTTCTTTTCAAATATGTTGATGAGAAGCTGTGATGTGATCTCCGCATCGATCCTGATACCTGTCTCGTCGATACGTGCAAGGGATTCCTTGTTCTCAATGACTATCAGTGCACCGGTACGTACCCAGGACATCTGCGAGCAAGCCTTTACGATCTCCCTGATGCTGTCCTCGGTTATCTCACGGCTGTTGATCTGCTGACCGAAAATAGAAAACGATCCGAAGAAGTTGCTCTTTCCGAGAACCTCAAGAGCTTTTCTGAGCTCAGGCTGAAGCACAACTATGAATGCGATGACCGCAAACTGGAGTACATTTCCCGCGATCCACAAAATGGTATCCATGTGGAATACGTTCGCGATGATCAGGAAGATAAGGATCACGGCAAGGCCCTTCAAAAGTGACCATGCCCTGGTGTTGTGGACCCACTTGAAAATGTAATACAAGAGTACGGCGATAAGAATTATCTCCGCATAATCCTGCCACTCAATGGTACCCATGTAGGTACTGAAGCTGTTCAGATATTTGATTGTTTCGTCAAAAAACTGCATATCCTTCAGCTCTCAAAAATCACTCGTCGAGTTCGGTGGTGTCTCCGAAATATGATGAATCCAGCTCGGTAGTATCCATCTCCGCCGTATCCATGGGAGCGCTCTCCTCGGGTTCGGCTATCGGACGGATGGGACGTCTCACACGGGACCTGTTGATGTTCTTGACCTTAACCTCGGGTGCGGAAACATTCATCTTGGGAACGGCCTTGACGTAGTAATAATATTCGTCGTCTTCGAACTGTACGCGTTCCGTCCGCGTGTAGTC
Organism: Lachnospiraceae bacterium; assembly: GCA_017617005.1. Classification (GTDB taxonomy): domain Bacteria; phylum Bacillota; class Clostridia; order Lachnospirales; family Lachnospiraceae; genus AC2028. The sequence continues at coordinate 12,524 of JAFZWW010000138.1, read as the reverse complement.
CACGCAGAACTTAAAGAATTCTATTACCTTGCCGACACCCACGGAAAGGATGCATCCGAAGATGATGCCGAGGATCGAAAATCCCGCATTGGTGACAAGTCCGCCGATAAGGGTGATGACCATGCAGAGTACCGCACCGGAGATCATTGCAATCATCCAGCAGTGCTCGATGGGAAGTCTTCTGATGATGTAAACGGCGATGGTGACAACGGCAAATGCCACACAGAGAACGAGCATCTGCTTATTGCCCAGAAGCGAATCGATGATGAGTCTTATCTGTGCCATTATGTCGGACAGGTCGCCCGAAACGTTCGCAGCATTCTGTGTTACGACATGAAGGGTGAAGTAGATGATGACTCCGCATACGACGGAAAGTGCGGAAGCAGGTCCGCCGATCAGTCCCATTACCACGGGGATCACATAGGGAACGTGGAACACGAAGAGCATGGGTGTTACAACCACGCAGAGTGACTCACCGGGAGTAAATCTTAAGTAGAGCAGATAGATGAGAAGGAAGATGACACCGACCACTATTGCGACCTCAGGTGAGAGCGCGAATACATGTCCCATCGAAAAGAGTCCGCCGAAAAGAAGGATCGCTCCGGTGGGAAGGAATGAACATGCAAGTGCCACGATGATCACTATTCCGGGATTTCCCAGTTTGCTCATGTATCCGAGCTTGCCGTTTATCATGATGAGCATGACGAGTGCAAGCAGGAACTTCAGAACGGGGATGATGAACACGTCGTACTTTGAAAAAAGAACTTTGATATTGTCTCGTATTTCTAAAAGCCTTGTCATAATAAATCCTTACTGTCTGTCATACATCTTCTTGAGCACCCTGAGATTCTTGAAATATCTCTTGAGCTTTCTGCGCGACGAATTATATGTGATCGTGCATACGACATAGGTGATCATTACGTAGATGCCGACAAACCAGGCGTACTTCGTGAGAATGCTCCTGACAAAGGCAAGGATGTCCATGTCATAGATGCTGCTCATGAATACGTCAAAATTATAATATACATAAAGAGCGAGGATGAGGCCGAAGGAAAGGGTAGCACAGATGATCGCCTTGAGAATTCCCACCGCGATATAGTCGCCCTTAAAAAACCTGACGACATTCATATGCTTTTTTCCGTCACCTTCCTCGTATGAGGCCATCCTGGTCATCAGAATGACTCTGTCTTTATCTAACATAGCCTGTCGCGGACTTGCCGCACTCCTTTACAAACACAAGTCACCTGCACTTGTGAAAAGTCGCAGGTGACTTCACATTACATTTCGCTTGGGTGAACGAAACAGAGGAACCGTCCCCCTGTTTCACCCCTGTTTCACTGTTTTCTTATTGATCGAGGAATCTCATCTTGGGAGAATCCTTCTCGGGCTTTCTGATCTCGGGCTTGGGTCTGTTGGCATTTAAGATGCTGTTGAAGGAGTTGGTCATATTGGCCTTGCACCTGTCACAGTACTTGCCGGATCTGATCGGTGCTCCGCAGCCTTCGCAGTTGAGCATCAGTGCGGAATCTTCGGTGACCTCGAGACGGTCGTCCCTGAGCCACTGACGGATCTGTCCGGGATCAACGCTGCAGGCTTCCGATACCTCGGCAATACCCACACCCTTGTGTTCCCTGATGTACTCCTTTACCTCTTGGAACTTCGCTTCTACCGCTTCCCTGCAATTCGGGCAGACAACGGGACCTGTGATATAGTTGAACATCTTGCCGCAGTTCTTGCAATTCCTAATATTCATCCGAAATCCTCCCCTGCTATACTCCCGTTCCCGAAGCAATGCTGAGGCCGTATACGCTCTCGGCACCCGCCTCAAGTAAAGCCCGCGAACATTCGTCCATAGTCGAGCCGGTAGTATAGATATCATCCACCAACAATATACGCTTTGATTTTACTACATTTTGGCCTCCGGTAAAAGCATTTTTGAGATTTTTCTGCCTTTCCGAAGGGCTCAAAAGCTTCATCGGAGAAGTGTCTCTGACACGGAAAAGCGCACCGCTCTCAAACGGTATTCCGGAAAGCCCGGCAAGCCGTTTTGCAACCTCTGCGGCCTGGTTGTAACCCCTCTTTAAGAGCTTCTTTTTCGAGACGGGGACAGCGGCAATGATATCGGGACGGACCCCGTGTATATAATCCGCTAATTGACTATAAGTCAAATCGGCAAAAATGTCCGCATATTCACGTCTTCCGAGGTATTTGTACCTGTACATGGCTTTGCTTAAGGGGCCGTATTCGAATGCTCCCCTGCTTCGCACGAAGGCATGCTTAACCTTACCGCAATCGGTACAGAACCTGATCCCGGCATTTACTTTCTTTCCGCATTTTTCGCAGAAAGGATCATTTATCGGTTTTAAGCTTTTGAGACACGAAAGGCAGATCCTTTCGCCCGGAGGCCAGACGGGTCTGTCACAGACCGGACATCTGGACGGATAGAGAAGCGTCAGCGCATTAGTGAGCGCACGCTTCAAGAAGCCTTTCGGCAAAAGAAGAAAATCTTTCATTGCTACCCCTGTTATCGATCATACGGCAGATCGTTCCCGAGCTTCCGAGGAGCACGACGCAGGACTTAGCCCTGGTGATCCCCGTATAGAGAAGGTTTCTGTAGACGAGCGGAGCCGAGGGGTCGAGTATCGGGATTATGACAGCCGGGTATTCGCTTCCCTGGGATTTATGGATCGTCATCGCATAGGAAAGGTCGAGCTCATCCAGGTCCGAAAAAGAATACTTCACGATCCTTCCGTCGTCGAAAAGAACGGTCATGTTTCTCGAAGCTTCATCGATCCTTCTGATCCTTCCGAGATCCCCGTTGAACACTCCGCTTCCCGATTGTGCAAGCGAACTGAGAGCCTCATCGGTCGTCCACTCGAGCTGGTAGTCGTTCTTCGTCTGCATGACCTTGTCGCCCTCGCGGTAGAGGGTATCCCCGTAAAGGTACTCGCTCTTTTCATGCGAAGCGGGGTTAAGGACCTGCTGCAGGAATCTGTTCAGTTCGTAAACTCCGAGCGCTCCCTTTTTCATCGGCGTAAGGACCTGCACGTCAAAGGGACCGCATCCGACATATGCGGGAAGCTTGTCGGAGATCATCCATCCGATCGTCTGCTTTATGACATTCGAATCGTCCCTCTCAAGGAAAATGAAATCCTTAATGGAGGACGACAGTTCTATATGCTCACCGCGGTCTATCTTGTGCGCGTTGATGACGATGTTGCTCGTCTCATCCTGGCGGAATATCTTCTCGAGCTTGACCGTCGGAAAAGAAGGACATGAGCAGATATCGCTGAGCACCGTACCGGGACCCACACTCGGAAGCTGTGATGCATCGCCGACGAGGATAAGCCTTGATGCCACGGGAACGGCAGAAAGGAGTGCCTTGAAGAGCATGATATCCACCATTGACATTTCGTCAATAATTATGACATCCGCTTCTATCGGCTCTTCGGCATTCTTCTGGAATATGACGCTGCTGCCGGTCTCGTCCTGTATGGATGCAACACCCAGAAGTCTGTGGATCGTTGCGGCTTCATATCCGGTCGTCTCGGTCATCCTCTTTGCGGCTCTTCCGGTCGGGGCAGCCAGAACTATCTCGAGACCCTGGTCGAGGAAATACCTGATGATCATGTTTATTGTCGTGGTCTTACCTGTTCCGGGTCCTCCGGTCAGAATGAAAAGTCCGTTCTTAATGCATTCGCGTACCGCGGATATCTGGAGAGGATCGGTCTGCATTCCGTTTGCCTCAGCGATCCTTTTGACATCGCGGTCGATCTTCTCATCAATTCCTGGAAGATCCTTCATCATCGGGATGTTCTTCTCCGCGAGCATCCTCGCACAGGAAATCTCGGCATAGTAAAATGCGGGCAGGTAGATGCGGTCCTTGTCCTTCTTAAGCTTGCCTGCGTGGACCATATCCTTAAGAGACTTCGGAACATCCGCATGCTCTTCGCCGAGAAGTTCCGTGGTAAGCTTTACAAGCATCTCCTCCGGAAGATAACAATGCCCCTCCGCGGATGCGTCGGAAAGGACGTACATGAGTGCGGCTTTGCACCTGTCCTCGCTTGCGGGATCCATGCCCTCCCTGAATGCTATCTCGTCCGCAGTCTTAAAGCCGATGCCCCTGATATCCTCAGCGAGCTTGTAAGGATTCGTACGGAGTATATTCGCATATCCGGGACCGTAATTGTCATATATCCTGACAGCCATGGTCTGCGAGATACCGAGTCCCTGCATCGTTACCATCGCATCGCGGAGGTCCTTCTTTTCCTCCATGGCGACAGCAATCTCCATGGCTTTCCTTTTGCTTATTCCCTTGATCTCCGCGAGCCTTTCGGGCTCCTCTTCTATGATCCTGAAGGTATCGTCTCCGAACTTACTGACGATGCGGGATGCAAGTTTTTCACCGACCCCGGTGACAGCACCGGAGGCTAGATATCTCTCCATCGCCTGGGAATCGGCGGGAGGGATGATCTTGTACGAAGTAACTTTCAACTGCACGCCGAAACGCGGGTGATCCGTGTACTCACCCGTAACCTCGACCGTGTCACCCTTCGATACATCGGGCATTCGTCCGACCACGGTTTCATCGAAACCATCGGAAATAAGAGCCAGCGCTTTAAATCCTGTTTCGCGGCTCTCAAAGATGACATGATCCACATATCCTTTTATTGTTGCTTTTTCAGAAAAATCCAAGACCTTTAATTCTTACGAGCGTTCATAGATACAACCTGATCTGCGGGAATGGAATTTTCATCGAGACCGTAATTGCGGCGGAGCTGCTCGTAAAGCTGCTGCGCAATGCCGAGTCCCTGTTTTTCGGTCGACTGGGAAGAGATTTCCTGAAGAGCCTGACCTTTGAAATAATCCACAAGATTTTCTGTAGAAGAATCTTTGCTTTCATCACCGTTTCTGACAACGGTCTTTTCCATGTTCTTGAAGACCTGTTCGAGCAGGTAGCTTTCAAACTGTTTGCATACGGACATCAGCTCGTCGTCGGTCTTGGCATTTTCAGCCTTGCTCGACAAAGAGTTTGCAAGCTCCGTAGCCTTAGCCTGTCCGGTAACGGAAGTGTAATAATCCGTAAGATTTGTGATGCCCGACATATCCATTTAATTATCTCCTGAGATTGTTGGCTTCCTCAAGCATGGTATCGGAAGTGGTGATTACCTTGGAGTTGAGCTCGTAAGCTCTCTGGGTGGTGATCATGTTGACCATCTCATCCGCAACCTGAACATTGGAGCCTTCAAGGTATCCCTGGTTAACGGTACTCTTTTTGAGATTCTTGTCGGTCGCCTCGTTGATGGGTCTTCCGCTGGCTGCGGTCTCCTTGAAGAGAGTCTCGCCTTCACGGTTAAGACCTACGGGGTTATTGAACTGCCACAGTCCGATCGTCTTACCGATGGGCTGGGGATTATTCTTGTCATCGGGATAGCAGATCTGTCCGTCGCTTGTAACGGTGATCCTGCTGGTAACATACTTCGAATCGAGTATGATGGGATTTCCGCTCGTGTCGAGAACGGGATATCCGTCGCTTGTTGCGAGCATGTTGCCTCCGCCTGAAGCGAGGGTCCATCCGAAGTTACCGTTTCTGGTATAGTAGGTGGTTCCGTCGGCACCCTTTACACCGAAGAAGCCGGATCCGCCGATAGCGAATGCGGTGGGTGATTCGGATGCGAAGAACGCACCCTGTGTGAAGCTCGTGTTGAGCGAAGATACTCTTGTTCCGAGACCTACCTGTGCGCTTCCGGGCTTGGTATCGCCGTTTGCGGATGTGGTCTTTGTCTGGAGTGTCTGATAGAGCAGATTCTTGAATTCAACCGACTGGGATTTGAATCCGGTCGTGTTGACGTTGGCAAGGTTATTAGCGATAGTATCGAGACTGGTCTGCTGTGCGAGCATTCCGGTTGCGCCGGTCCATAAACTTCTTACCATATCTTCCTCCTTAAGAAACTAGCTATCAGACTCTTCCTACCTGATTGACTGCTTTTTCAAGAGTCGAATCGATCGTCTGGATTATCTTCTGGTTACTCTCGTACTGTCTTGAGATGGTGATCAGGTTAACCATCTCGGTAACGGTCTGCACATTCGATGCCTCAAGGTATCCGCTGTAGAGCTGGCCCGAAGCCTTCTTGAACTGTGCACCCTCTATCGGCTCCCAATAGGTCTCGCCGTATTTTTTCAGATAATCGTAATTCTCGAAATCCTGAAGCTGGATGGTCGCAAGGACTTTACCGTCCTGCATTACCCTTCCCGCCCTGTCGATCGTTGTTTCTTTTAACGGATCGATGGTGATATGCTTTCCGTTCGAATCGAGAAGATAGTCTCCTTCGTGTGTGACGATGGTTCCGGTCTCGTCGAGCTGGAACTCGCCCGCCCTCGAATACTTGGTGCTGGTCTGTCCGGCCTTGTTGGTGAATTCTATTGCGAAAAATCCGTCTCCGCCGATTGCGATGTCATAGGTGTTGCCCGTGATCCTGAACGAACCCTGGGACCAGTCGGTGTAGTTCTCACCGATCTTGACACCCCTGCTGTTATAGCCTTCCCTGGTTGCGAGATTATAGCCTACGGTCGAATCCTTGATCTTAAGATCGAGTACTTCATCAAAGGTCTGGCTGGTTGAGCCTTCCTTCTTGAAGCCGACGGTCGTGACGTTGGCCATATTGTTACTGAGAACGTCCATACGGTTCTGCTCGTTGATCATTCCCGTATAAGCTGTATATAATCCCTTGACCATAAATCCTCTCCTGAGTTTAGTCTTACTCGATGGAGCTTCTGAAGGTTGAGATGAACTCGACGTACTTTCCGGTACCGATCGCAACTGCGGTCATGGGATCCTCTGCGGTCATGCAGGTGATTCCGGTACGGTCGGTGATGAGATCTTCAAGGCCTCTTAAGAGTGATCCTCCTCCGGTAAGAACGATTCCGCGGTCTGCAATATCTGCCGAAAGCTCGGGGGGAGTTCTCTCAAGCACGGAGTGGATTGCCTCAACGATGCTGTTGGTGGAATCCTCAAGTGCCTCTTCCATCTCTTCACTTGTAACCTCGATGGATGTGGGAAGTCCCTTTACGATGTGACGTCCCTTGACTTCCATCTTGTCGACTTCAGGTCTTCTGAAGCATGTTCCTATCTTGATCTTCACGTCCTCAGCGGTTCTTTCACCGATGCTGAGGCTGTGGTTTTTTCTCATGTATTTAACGATCGCGTCGTTGAAATCATCTCCGGCAACCTTGAGGGATGCACTCTCTACGGCACTTCCGAGTGAGATGACTGCGATATCGGTGGTACCGCCGCCGATGTCTACGATCATGTTTCCGCAGGGCTTGGAGATGTCGATTCCCGCACCGATGGCTGCCGCGATGGGCTCCTCGATGATGAGGGTCTCTCTTGCGCCTACCTGGTAAGCTGCGTCCTCAACCGCCTTCTTCTCGACTTCGGTAACTCCGGAAGGTACGCAGACGGCAATCCTGGGCTTTCTTAAAAGTCTGTGTCCGACTGCCTTCTGTACGAAGTATTTCATCATCTTCTCGGTTACCTGGTAATCCGAGATAACTCCCTGCTTGAGAGGTCTTACCGCAACGATGTTCGCGGGTGTACGTCCGAGCATAAGTCTTGCGTCTTCACCGATCGCTTTGACCTTTTTGGTGTTCTTATCTATTGCTACGACCGAGGGCTCCTTGAGGACAACGCCCTTGCCCTTTATATAAACCAGAACGGATGCCGTTCCGAGATCGATGCCAATGTCCAGTGCTGCCATTTCTTTAAAACCCCTTTCGGATAAATCTTTACATAAATAATCAATTTATTATATCCGATTTTACCGAAAAATAACAGCGTTTTTTGTTGACATTGTGTCATACAGCCCAAGCGCTCGGCTCATATATCTGTTTCTGTTCATGGCCGTTGCGCCGGACATTTCTAGAGAATGCTCATCATCCCATGCACGTCACAGCGCCGCTCACAAAAGACATCCTGTCTTTGTGTTCGCTAGTTTTGCCATCCGGGCAAAACTTCGCTTGCTCATGTATGCATTCTCAAGAACTGTCTCGGCTCACTCTATATTCACAGAAACAGATATATGAGCCAAACGCCTTACAGATGACTTCAGAATGCAAAAATGCATGGAAATCAATGATTGCTTCCATGCATTTTTGAGTATAGTTATCCTTACAGAATGTATATCGGAGATATTGATTATTTTGTTTAGGGGGAAACGAAAATTTATTATCCCTGATTTTTGTAGTAGGCTTCCAGCTTGGGACGGGCATTGACGTAGACGGGTTCGAGGGCGGGATCGAACTGGGTGCCCATACCCTCCATTATGATGCGGTCAGCCTTTTCGAAATCGAACGCTTCCTTGTAGACACGCTTTGAAACAAGTGCGTCATATACATCGGCGATCGCCATAATACGTGCTTCAACAGGTATATCCAGGCCCATGATTCCTTCAGGATATCCGCTTCCGTCCCATCTTTCGTGATGGTAATGAGCGACATTTTCAGCGACTGCCTTGAAGGATTCATCCTCGGTATTTAAAAGGATCTCATGGATAACGCGTGCACCCTCTGCGGCGTGTTTCTGCATTTCCTTGTACTCTTCGTCCGTGAACCTGCCGGGCTTTCTTAATACCGCATCATCGACTGCGATCTTACCGAGGTCGTGCATGGGAGCCGCCTTGATGACATCGTTACAGAATTCGGGATCGAGCTCCATCGCATTTTCCGCAAGGATCTCTTCGATCAGTATCCTTACGCCCTCGCTGGTTCTCTTGATATGGCCGCCCGTGGAATTGTCGCGGCTTTCAACCATCATCGCAAGACTCATGATCAGGTTGTCATGCATCTCGACGATGTGAGCCGTCTTTTCATCCACTTCGCTCTGAAGCTTTTCGTTATATGTATCAAGCAGGCGGATGTACTTTCTGTTGGCGGTATCATCGGTGAACGTGATGATATAGCCCCTCTTTCTTCCGCCATCGTACAAGTATCCGACATTGACATTGAAGATCCTGTCGTCATCGGGATTGCCGGACTCCGCGTGAAGTGTGTAGGCGAAGGTATTGTCTTTTTCGTCCTTTTCAAAGCTGTCGAGGAAGTGGCGGATCTTTCTTTCCGCAGGCTTGTAGCCGAGGACTTCATCGATGATCTTGTCCCTGAGTTCGGGAATGATCTTCCTTGCGGTAGAGTTACTTCCTAGGAACCTACGCCTGAAATCTACGGACAGGTATCCTATCTCACGGTCACGCACCATCGAATCGATGACGGTATCGCTTACGTTGTAGAGATTGACCCTGTACGCGATGATGATATAAATGATCTCCGCCAGGACATATCCGACCGGAACAAGATCGATCTCGGAGATGATCTTCCTGATCACGAAAAAGAAAAGCACCGTTATGACATACGGAAGAACGAGAAGGCTGAGCACGTTTCTCGAAACCTGTCTCTTTTTGATCCAGGTATAGAAGATGGCGGACATGCCGATGATGAAAAAGAGCATGTACACAATATAGATCGCGGTATGTGCGGGACCGTATTCCCTGGTCAGTATGCCACGGCCGTTAACGATCTCGAAGGATGCACTTCTGTAAAAAGAAGTACCGAAGCCGACGTTCAATACCGGTGCATAGACGGCAGTAATGAGAAGGAACATTGCGGTCCTGACCCATTTGCCGATCTCTATTCTGCAGAGATTGAATATACTCTCCACAATGAAAAGCTGCAGGAAGCATGCACCGAGATATGTGATCCTCTGCGCAAAAAGAGCTTCACCCAGATTTTGAGCGATGGATGAAAAGAAATATCCGATGCATGCGACGGGTACGAACGTAAAGATAAGCGTAAAGTTCGTATCGAAATGCTTATGCCACATGTACATATATATGGTTGTGCAAACAAGCGATGCCGCAAGGACAAGGCCGTAGTAAAGCGTTATCAAAATATAAAGCCTCCGGGAATATAAATCTCCATCTGCGTATAATCAAATCCCATCAGAACCGATGCGATACCGCAGATGATCACGCCCGCAAAGAAAAACACAAGGCCTGCGATGAGCCAGCTTGTCGATCTTTTCATCTCACGCCTCCTTACCCACAAACGAAGTTTTGAATCCGATAAAAATCTTCCGCGTAAGCAATACCATACCCTTTGTCATTGCCATGGAAAGCAGGAAGAAAAGGATGGACAATCCGATGCACACGAATATCGCACCAATGCCTCCGACACCCGCAAGGATCCTGCCTATTCCGAAATACGCACCCGTAGCTATAATGCATGCGAATGATGCGATCACAAGCGAACCCGCAACGATGTAAAAGCTGAAGATGACCGACCAGACCGCAACAAGAAGTGAGAACAGTACCGATCCGAATGCGATGAGAAGAGGAAACCAGATGGGGAAAAGACAGATGAGAAGAACTATCTTCCAGGCTTTATGCCCTTTCTCAGGTTTTACCCTGGTCTTGACAAGCTGCGAAAGAGGGATCTCCGACATGATCTGACCGACTATGGTATCGATCGGTTCCATTGCGGCGACCGCATCCTCTTCACTCATTCCGTCTTCCATGCGGCCATCAATCATCTCACCGAAAAACGCAATGCGGTCTTCGATGTCACTCTGAGGCAGTCCGGACAGTCTGTTTCTGAGTTCATTCAGAAAAGCATCCTTTTTCAAAACAAAAATCCTCCCAAAATAAGAAAAATAACGCGATCGAAAAATCCACGATTTTTTTTGCCAAACGACATAGTTCGGTGAGGTACGGCAAAACAAGTATCTGCCGTCACCCGCCGGTTTTACTTTCTGTGATATATCCTCTTCACAAGTCCGTTGTAAAGACCTGAGAGCGGTCCGCTCGAAAGTGACGCCCTGAGCGGCTGAAGTGTGACGATCATATACAGGTGACAGTAGAAAAGCTGCCACTTCGTAAGATACATTTTTGTGATCTCTTTATGCTCCGCAGCGGATCTTTTTACCGATTTAGGAGATTCCGAATAACCGCCGCCCTCATATCTGCAGACAGGCTCTTCGACGTAAACCGTTTGTGTATTATTCTTGAGAACGCTCCAGAGAAAATGCTCGTAATCCGCTCGCACCTTGTACTCGGGTCTGTAGAGGCGCTTTGCAAAGCACTCCTTCGAATACATTATCGCCTGATGGCAGGGGATGTTGCGGAAGCAGACGAGCGGTGTGATCTTCGGTGAGATATATTCGATGCTCTCATTCAGGGAAGAATATCTGCTTCCGTAAACGATGAGCGGTTTTGACTCTGTCGGTGAACCATTCTCTGCGATATATTCCGATGCGGCTTTTTCGAAACGCTTCAGGACCTCGTCATCATAGAAATGATCGCCGCAGTTCATGAAGATGTAGAAATCACCCGTGGCATGCGATATGCCCTGGTTCATTCCGTCATAGATACCGGTATCCTTCTGTTCAAAGATGCAGATGCGTGGATCGTTAAGTGCCCTTACCTTATCAACGGATCCATCCGAAGAAAGACCGTCCTTGATGACGATCTCAAATTCGGCATCCTTCTGGGCAAGGATGTTCTCCACGGTCTGTATAAGTTTGTCGCCCGCATTTAACGATACGGTGATAATCGAAAACTTCATGGTATTCAGCGACAGATCCGTCGGAAATCATTCAATTCCCATCCGTGTCCGTCATATTTCCTTCTTCATCAAATTCCCTGTCGACATCGTCTCCGTCTGCAATGCCCAGAAAGAGAAGTCTTTTGGCCTTATCAAATGTGATATCTCCTGAGTACTGCGGCTTCATCTTAAGGAGCCATCTGTATCCCCAGAGCTTCGCGGTTTTTCCGTAGAGGAAAAGATAGAGCACTCCGCGATCGTAGAAGAATTTGTCGTTGTAGCCGTTAAACCAGGTCGAGGGTCTCGGGATCTCCTCACCGATGCAGACGGGTGTTGCATACAGCTTAAGTCCCGCCTTCAGGCAGTCGCTAAGGAAAAGGGAATCCTCACCGTTCGAATACTTTGCCCCGCCTCCGAAAAGAAGACTGAACTTCACACCCGACATCTTCAGCGCCGAAGCTCTTGCCGCGATGCTGTACGCGGGGTATCTTCCGCAGTTGTACCATTTGACCTGCCGGAAATCTTCATTCCAATAGGTACGCCTTTCATCGCACACCTTAACATTGAAAAGAAGAATGTCCGCTTCGGGATGGGCATCAAACTCCCTCATCACCGTATAAGCGTATTCCTTTTCATAAACGATATCCTCGTCCGAAAAAAGAATGACATCCGCGGTCGAGTTCTCGATGCAGATGTTGCGGTTGAGTCCGACTCCGCGTGTTGCCGACTTTATGGCACGCACCACATTTCCGGCAAGCTCAAAAGTCTCCTCGGAATCTTTCTCTTCAAGCTGGGATACGATAACGGCATCCGATGCTATATTCATTTGAGTAGCGAGTTCATGCGGATCTTTCTTCACGCACGAAACAAGTAATTCGAATGTCATAACGCGTATATTATACCACAACAGGATGAACAGGGGGTGGGTGAACAGG
>JAFZWW010000137.1 GCA_017617005.1 Lachnospiraceae bacterium | reverse complement strand
TTCTTGACATAAGCGTTCTTGATCATGTTGTAGTTATAATCAAACTCAACACGGCTTACATCCCTTCCGCCTATGGTACAGACGGTCTCGTGGATCGCCATATAATTCCTTATCGGAAAAGAAAGAATAAAAGCAAGGATGCCGGCTGCGATGACAATACCTATTATTCTCCAGGTCCAGGCTTCCCTTTGAGCACGCTGCTTTTCCTTCGCACGCTGCTCCATTTTCTTATCATAGCGCGTCCTGACAGTCTTTTCTTCGGTCACTGTCTTATTCTCGGCACTTACTTTTTTATCGGACATTACTGATCTCCTTTCTGACTAAGCAGACCTACCCGCCTGCTTCCGAACATTGCCTTATTCTATCCCATTTTCGGCATTTTGGGAAGATTTTTCACAAATATGACACATATACAGGCGGGCAATATCTAAATCCGTCTCCGAATACAGCATCCTCGCACCCGCCGCATCCTCTATTTCGTTTACGACCCAGCCGCCCTTATTCCTTATAAGGTCGAGGCCTATATAATCGGGCTCAAGCTCCTCGCAGACCGCACCGGCTGCGGAAAGCATCTCGTCATCCGGTTCCATGGCCTCTGCCTTTCCGCCCAGCGAAAAATTGCTCCTGAAATCACTTTCCGAGGTGCGTTTTATCGCCGCGATTGTCTTTCCTCCGAGAATATAAAGCCTGACATCGATGCCGGGTTCGTCGCACATTTCCTGGAATATGTATTCCGCCGGGTTCTTCCCTTCCAAGATCCGATCAAGGTCATCCGCGGACTCTGCCATAAAAACCCCGCTTCCGCCGTGACCCGCTCTTTCCTTTACGATAATGGGAAAGGAAAACGGGATCTCCTCCGCGGGCGTATCCGCGCATACCGTTTCCATCACGGGAAGCCCGAGCTTCTTGAACAGTTCGTATTCTTCGAGCTTGTCATTTCCGATCCGTACCGTTTCGGAATTGTTGAAGCTTTCGATCCCTTTTTCCTCATAAAATCTTGATACATACGGATCACGGGACCTGTTTATGACAAAGAGCGGATCGGGGATCTCGCCGCAGTCTTCGGGTGTTTTAAGCAAAAGATCGACTCCCCTCTCCTTAAAAAGGGAGGTGAGCCGGTCTATGAACCATCTGTTTTTCTCTATGTCTTTTTTTGCGTAGACGAGGAGTGCGTGCTTTTCCATTTTATGCACCCATCACTTCTGCGATATGGGAAATGATATGCTCGGCCATGTTTATTCCCGTGCATTCAAGGGTTGTCTTGAAATGGGGATTGGAATTGACCTCGCAGATGATCGGTCCGTCTTTTCCGAAAAGGACGTCGACGCCTGCAAAATCAAGGCCTATCGCCTTGCAGGCATCCACGGCTATCTTCGCCTGTGCCTCTGATGCCTCGTACTTTTTCATGCTTCCGCCGTTTGTGATATTGGAGCGGAAGTCGTTATCGTTATATCTGTACATCGATGCGACCACGCGGCCGCCGACCACATTGACACGGACGTCCCTGCCTGCGGATTCCTCGATATATTCCTGCATTATAAAAGGATGTTCCTTAAAGGAAGCGATAAGCCTCTCGGCTTCGTAGGAATTGTTCACAAGGTGTACCTGCTGTCCGAATGAGCCGCGGTTTTCCTTGATGACCATGGGGTATCCGAGCTTTTCCTCCGCCTTCCTTAAGAAGGTCATGTCGGTGCAGCCGAAAGCCGGATATGCCTTGGGGGAAAGGAAGGTCAGGGGCGTCCTGATCCCGCCCTCCTGCAGTGCGATCGCGGTCTGTCCCTTGTCGTCGCAGGTTTCGATGCTGTCCGATGAATTGAAAAGCCTGAGTCCCATCTTCTCGAGGCGCTTAGCCAGGAGGATGTCCTTGTCCCAGAATATCGCAAAATCGGGAAGCTTCAGCGAATCGAACTCGCTCTGGACGCTGCAGAAGATATCGGAGGAGGTCTTCATCTCAAGGCTTACGCCGACCTTTTTTCCCGCATCCAGGAGAAGCTCGTAGATCTCGCTGAATTTATCCCATTTTACGAATGAATTTACTATTAACCAGCCGTTCAATCTTTTTTCCTTTATCAGTTCTTTCTGTACTGGACGGGAGTCATTCCGTAGGTCTTCTTGAAGAGTCTGTTGAAATGCTCCACATTGTCGTATCCGATCTCTTCGGCGATCTTCTCGATGCTCTTTCCCGTATCCTTCAGAAGGGTCTTGGCTCTCTTGAGTCTTTCGATCCTCAGCACATCCTGGAAGGTCTCGCCGGACTTATCCTTAATGTACTTGGAAATGTAAGGTCTGGACAAGTGGAACTGCTCGGCAAGGTCGTCAAGGGTAACGCTCTTGTAATTTCTCTGGATGAAGGTGAGGATCTCCACGAGTCTCTCCTCACGTCCGCGGTTTATGTGCTGCTCGGTCGCAACCTTATTTACAACGCTGACGAGAGCCGCATTTGATGCCTTGATGATATCCTCATCGACGCCTACGCCCCAGTAAGTCTTTCCTTCGGATACGACACTTACATATGCCGCAGCCTTGGAGGAACTGGTCTTGGAGATCGCGTGCTCCTCGTATCCGGTGAGCTCGTATTCAACACCGAGATAGAGCTTGAGCGCGTTGCTCACGGAGTCGAGACGTCCGTTTCCGATGGTGGAAACATCGATCTCGCCGTTCTTGTCCTTGAAGCTTACGGCTGCCTCGATTCCGGCATCGCCGAGCTGCTTGTAATGGATCGCGGTAACGTCGAAAACAGGTCTTGAAGTGATATATACATCCTCAAATACCTGGAACATCTCATCGGGCTTGAGCTCCTTGTGCTTTCTGTCGGAGACACCCTTCATAAGGTATCCTACCTCTTCCTTCATCGCAGCGGGAAGGCTGAAGCCGAACTGCTGCTTGAGAACGAATGCCACGCCGCCCTTACCTGAGGTGGAATTGATACGGATGACATCGGATTCGTACTCTCTTCCGATATCGGTTGGATCGATGGGAATATAGGGAACATCCCAGCGCTTTCCGGTCTTGCCGTCCGCACGGTAGTTCATTCCCTTGCTGATCGCATCCTGGTGAGAACCCGAGAATGCGGTAAATACGAGGTCTCCGCCGTAAGGTGTTCTTTCGTGGACCTTCATATTGGTGTACTTTTCATATGCTTCGCGGATAGCCATGATATTGGAGAAATCAAGTCCGCTGTCAACACCGTGTGTCATCATGTTGATGGCTACGGTCACAAGGTCGACATTACCGGTTCTCTCGCCGTTTCCGAAAAGAGTACCCTCGACCCTGTCGGCACCGGCTAAAACTCCGAGCTCCGCATCGGCAACACCGGTACCTCTGTCGTTGTGGGGGTGAACCGATACGACAACGCCCTCACGGTACTTGAGATTATCGGACATGAACTCGATCTGGTCTGCGAAAACATGGGGCATTGCAACCTGTACGGTGGAAGGAAGGTTGATGATCGCCTTCTTTTCCGGAGTGGGCTTCCATACGTCGAGAACGGCGTTGCAGACTTCAAGCGCAAATTCGGGCTCGGTCTGAGAAAAACTCTCGGGGCTGTACTCGAACATGAAGTTTCCGTCGGTCTCGTCGGCAAGCTTTTTGAGGAGTTCCGCACCGTCTACGGCAAGCTTTTTGATCTCGGCCTTTTCCTTCTTGAATACCTGCTCTCTCTGCTCAACGGATGTTGAATTGTAGAGATGGACGATCGCCTTGGGACATCCCTTTACCGCATCGAAGGTCTTGCGGATGATGTGCTCCCTTGCCTGGGTGAGAACCTGTATCGTAACGTCATCGGGGATCATGTCCCTTTCGATGAGCGCACGGATGAATTCGAATTCGGTATCGGAAGAAGCGGGGAATCCTACCTCGATCTCCTTGAAGCCGACGTCAACGAGGAGCTTGAAGAATTCAAGTTTGACCTCGAGACTCATGGGATCGATAAGAGCCTGGTTTCCGTCTCTCAAGTCAACGCTGCACCAGATGGGAGGTGCTGTGATCCTGTCCTTTTTTACCCATGTGTGTTCACATACCGGAGGCATAGGATATGTGGGCTGATACTTCTCGCTTACATTGAGCTTGCTCATATTATCTCCTGACTGCGGATAAACTTCCCGCACTGCTTTTTATAGCGATACATTAACACTGACAAAAGCAAAAATCAAGAGCGATTTTAATGTATTTTATTGATATATTTTAATGCCGGTCAACGAAAAACCCCGCAATTATGCCGTTTCCGCAAAAAATCAGGTCAATTCCCGCACCTGCAGAAATTGACCTGATTTAATATTTCCTATTGATGTATCAGAAAGCATTCAATGCATCTATCACATATTGCTGTTCCTCATCCGACATTCCGTTGTACATGGGTATCGACAGAACCTCGTCCGCATATCTTTCGCTTATCGGGAGGTCTCCCTTTTTATGTCCCAGGTACTCATATGCCTGCTGGAGATGAGGGGGAACAGGGTAGTGGATTATGGTACCGATCTCTTTTTCCTTAAGGTATTCGATCAGCTCATCCCTGCGCTCCGATCTTATGACGTACTGGTGGTATACCTCGTATCCGCCCTCCTGCTGAACCGGCTTTACGATCGCAGGATTCGTTATCTTCTCATTATAGACGGCTGCGATCTTCCTTCTTTCCTCCGTGATCTCCCCGATATATTTCATCCTTACGCTAAGGAGCGCCGCCTGCATCTCGTCGAGTCTGCTGTTTACGCCAACGACCTCATTGTAGTAGCGCTTTCCCGAACCGTAATTTCTGATGACCTTGACCTTTTTGATGAGCTCCGGATCGGGGGATATCACCGCACCCGCATCACCGAATGCCCCGATATTCTTGCTCGGGTAAAAAGAAAAACATCCCGCATCACCGAAGGTTCCGGCAAGCTTTCCCTTCCACTTTGCGCCGTGAGCCTGGGCACAGTCCTCAACAAGCTTAAGGTTATGCTTTTTACAGATCCCGGTGATCTTGTCCATATCGCAGATATGTCCGTAGAGATGGACGACCATTACGGCCTTGGTCCTATCCGTTATAGCGGCTTCGATCTTCGAAACATCTATCTGGTGGTGCTCATCAGGCTCGACAAACACGGGGGTTGCGCCGTTTATGGAGATTCCCATAACGGAAGCAATGTAGGTATTACCCTGGACAATGACCTCGTCGCCTTCCCCGATGCCCATTGCCCTTACCGCAA
The DNA here is from genome assembly GCA_017617005.1 of Lachnospiraceae bacterium. Classification (GTDB taxonomy): domain Bacteria; phylum Bacillota; class Clostridia; order Lachnospirales; family Lachnospiraceae; genus AC2028. The sequence continues at coordinate 2,962 of JAFZWW010000137.1, read as the reverse complement.
GGACCAGTGCATCGAGTCCGTTCGCAACACCCGCACAGGAAAATCCTTCTCCGTGAAATGCGGCATATTCTTCCTCGAAGGCATCGACCTCTTTTCCGAGAATGTACCAGCCGCTCCTTAAAACCCTGAGGGCAGCTTCCTCATATTCGTCCTGATGCATCTTAAAGCCCAGATCCATCCTGTTTGCCATGATCTTCATAATCTTACCTCAATACAATTCCTTCAGTACCAGTATGGTGATTCCCCGGTTATCACCGGGGATCACTCTTTTTACCTTGTCATTATACTTAAAACTGTCATATATCATATCACGAAGAGCGGTACCGCGGTTAAATCCGTGTATCACCTGTATCTGATATGTTCCCGGGCCCGCGTCACGCACGGCTTTTTCGAGCACCCGCTCAGCTTCGTCCGTACGCATCCCGTGAAGATCGATCTTTATAAAAGGTTCGTTCATCCGTTATCCGCTCCCGCAGTCTGATAAAGCCACTCGCCGAGGAACTGAAGCTCCGTCGGATTGAAATCCTCCGCATCACAGTAGATGTAATAGCAGCAGTCCTTCGTCGAAAGCACGATGCCCTGTCCCTTTACGCCCCTGTAGTCATACTCGGTCTGGACCGATTCCCTGGTCTTATGAGGAAAAGAAAGACTCTGTGCTTTATCCCCTTCACCGAACCGGAGCGTGAATTCCCTTTCATCCATATCAAGGGTTCCGTCACCGAGATCGACAAAGCCTTTTTCGTTCGGAAGCGCCTCGACTCTGACCTTATAGGACTTCCTGAAGCTTCCCTCTTTAATGGCTTTCCCGCACTCTGCGATCTCGAGATTCCTTTCCCATTCGTACCAGTCCGGGATCACGAAGTTTTCTTTACTTTCCCTTTCCTCGAGGAATCCGTCCTCCCTCAGAAGGAATTTCTTCCCGCAGGCTGTGCATTCAAGGGTATCGCCCTTACTTGTCATTTTATATTTCGCACCGCATTTTTTACAGATATAAAGAGGCTTGTGTAGTCCCTCCGCACGGAAAGGCTCTTTTATCAGGATCTTCTTTTCCGTCTGGTATTCGTACTCGTTGTACTCAAGGCCTTCCTCGAGACTTTTTTGGATCCCGTCCTCGGAAGTATTTTTCAGGTCTTCGCGGGAATACAAAAGTGTCAGCTTTCCTTCGATCGGAACCTTTCTCGTACGCAGCTCATCCCAGAACGGATTTGCAAGGTACGAACCGTAAAGCGTGAAAAGAACGACCGGTACATCCATGAACTTGCAGAGCTTTCCGAGGTTCTTCGGGATGTAGGCGGTTGTTCCGACATTCGAATGCCTCGATTCGGGGAATACGAAAACGCTCTGTCCCTTCGAAAAAGCATACTTCATATTTTTTACGACAGTGATGTCGGAAACAAATCTCCTCTTTCCTATGCAGCCCAGTCCCCTGTAAAGCCACTTTCCGTAATAGAGGAAGCCCTCCATATCCGATACATACATCGCACGGCGGGGGAAAGTCACCAAAGGCGCGGCGGAATAATCTGCGGGTCCCTGATGGGTCGCGATGATAAGGAACGGTCCCTTCACGCCCTTTATGCCGGACCTGTCGATCTTCATCCCGCATTTTAAATAGGACAGCTTCGCAGCTGCCCAAATGAGAGGCATCAAAAAGAAATATTGCTTTGAAGGTTTCTCCGCCATATCGAACGGAGTCATGTCATTCTGGTATCTGATCATTTATTATCGATGGAGTCTCGCATGAGCCCCGCGTATACGGTATTCGCAATCCGTTCTACAGCAGGATCTTCGACAGGTCATCTACGGTTTCCGCGATATAGGTTGCGCCTGCTTCTTCCAGTTCCTGCCTGCTTCCGTATCCGAACAAAACTCCTACGGAATCAAGTCCGAAATGGGCCGCACCCGTGATATCGTAATGCCTGTCGCCGACCATCACGGCCTTTTTCACATCCACGCCTGCCGTTTCGATCGCATATTTAAGGACATCTATCTTGTCCTTCCTTTCAACGAAGTCCGTTGCAACGAGAAGATCGAAATATTCCCTGAGTCCGAAATGGTCAAGGACCACATTTGCCATCAGTTCTGCCTTGGTCGTGGCAACGATCATCTTTTTGCCGGAGGCCTTTAGCTGTTCAAGCAGCTCCTTTATTCCGGGATAGACATCATTTTCATATACGCCCTTATCGGCATAGTACTCCTTGTAATATGCAATTCCGCGGGCGGCGTCTTCGGGAGAAAAACCGAGCTTTTTTTCAAAGGATTCGCTCAAGGGCGGTCCCACAAACTGTTTCAGAAATCCCCTGTCCGGAACATCAACTCCCATTTTGCCCAGGGAATACTCAAAGCCGTTCATGATGCCGGGGCCGGAATCGGTCAGCGTTCCGTCGAGGTCAAATAATATATGTTCGTACTTACTCATTCTTTTCTCCTGAGATCCGAATGCTTATTACTTACAATATTTTATAAAAAAAGCCCGAGAATTGAAATCCCCGGGCTTTTCATTTATTTGCTTTCAGGTCAGTCGACTGCGATGTCGATGTTCTTGCCGGTGAGGCCTACATAAGCGCCTGCGCCTGCCTCGCTGCTCTCTGCGTGAGCGATGAGCCACTTGTTACGTGCCCAGAGGAGCTTGTCCTCGTCATTGCCCTCCTTAAGAGCGGGCTTCTCGGTATTGGTGTTCTTGGGAAGAACTACGCAAACGCGGAAGTTTGATTCGCCCTCTGCATTGCAGGGTGCATAGTGAAGGGTGTCTTCGTAAACTACGACAACATCGCCCTTGTCTGCAACGAATGCCTTAACCTTGGAGGTGTCAAGCTTTCCGTCAACGATGTCATCAAGCTTTGCAAGAAGAAGTACGAACTTGGAAGTTCCGATGTTGAGCTCGCATCCTCTGTGATACTCAAGGCAGTTGAGCTTGGTGTTGGATCCCCAGCACATTCCGATCTGGATGGGCATTCCGCCGTAA
>JAFZWW010000136.1 GCA_017617005.1 Lachnospiraceae bacterium | reverse complement strand
GAGCATCACTCTCGATGAGGGAGATGAGCTTATGATCAGATGCGACGGAGATGATGAGAGCGATGCTCTCAGCACCGTAGAGGGTTTCCTTACCGGCGCACAGGCATAATTCAATATGTATATAAGGTCACGGAATCTTAAGATTCCGTGATTTTTTGTTGTTTTAAGTTTCTGCATATTGCTTTGATTTTTCCGTATGGTATTATCGACTTATGAAAAAGATGCTGTTCATCTACAATCCCAAAGCCGGAAGAGGACGTATCCGTGAGGAACTTGCGGATATTCTCGATATATTTGCGTCCGCAGGTTACGAGATAACCATCTATCCCACGCGAAAGAACGGCGATGCCGAAAAGGTTGCCGCAGAGCGTGAGTCCGACTTTAACATAGTTGTCTGCAGCGGCGGTGACGGAACGCTTGACGAGACCGTGCGCGGAATGATGAAGAACGAATACCGAACACCGCTCGGATATATTCCCGCAGGCTCAACCAACGATTTCGGCGGTTCGCTCGCACTTCCCAAGGATATGCTCAAATCGGCCGATATCATAATCCACGGCAAGAACAAGGCGGTGGACGTCGGTCTGTTCAATAATGAGGCATTTGTATACGTTGCGGCATTCGGAGCATTCACGGAAGTAAGCTACAGCACCGATCAGGATATGAAGAATGCGATAGGGCATTCCGCATATCTCCTTGAAGGAATGAAGAGCTTCACCAAGATCAAGCCCTGTCATATGATCATTGAGCATGACGGTGAGACGATAGAAGGAAACTTCATCTACGGAATGGTAACCAACTCCAACAGTGTGGGCGGCATCAAGGGCATCACCGGAGAAAATGTCAATCTTGCGGACGGACTCTTTGAGGTCAATCTCATAAAGGAGATCACCACCGTCATTGAGTTCCAAAAGCTTTTTAATGCACTGGCAAGCGGCAATTACGGATTATCCGAAAATATCGTTTCCTTCACTTCGGGTCACATCAATTTCACTTCGGAAAAGAAGGTCGCATGGACGCTGGACGGAGAGAACGGCGGAAAGCACGACAAGGTCGAGATCCTGAACGTCAAACAGGCAATAGATATAAGAGTCGCAAAGTGAACGCAGGAACCGTCCCCTTGTTCACCGCAAAAAATATCCCGCACGCTGTGCGGGATTTTTGTTTTTGTAAATGTCCCCTAAAAAGGGAGGATCCCGGGCATCTTCAGATACCCGGGATTATTATGAAAAAGATTATTATATATCACGAAGGGGTGGTAGTTCTTTTCTCGTTCTATGGTTATATTCTACTTTGTAAAGATGTATAGACAATGTTATTGAATTTAACAATAGGAAAATAATTTGTTAACAATCTATGAATAACAGGCATTTTTTTATGCTCGGAAATGCCCTATTTTACGGCATAAATGAATCGGACATACTCTGAAGTGCCGATGGATACCGGGCTTTGCTCGGAAAAGCCCAGTTTTTTAAGTAATTTAACCGCTTCCGCGTTTTCTTTTTCGGTAAGACTCATTATTTCGGATATGTCATTTTCGGCTGCCCATGAAAGAATTGCGCTGCAAACTTCATATGCGTAGCCCTGTTTCTGCCAGGGTTTTCCTATGACAAATCCGAGCTCCGGAGTGTCAAAGCCCGCTCTTTCGTCAAGGCCCGCGCGGCCTATGATCTCATTGGTGTCTTTTTTGATGATGGTCCAGATGCCGTGTCCGTAGATCTCATAGATGAGGTCGCGGTAATTTTCGGTGTATTTTTCTTCCTCGCTTCTTTCCATAAGATCCTCTGTAAAGCGCGTGATATCGGGATCTGCGTATATCGAATAGAATTCGTCGAGGTCGTCGGTGGAAGTTTCTTTTATGACACATCTGTCGGTTTCGAGAATATCCCATGGGATCTTCTTAAGTCTTTTGTATATCTTCTCGAGTTCTTCGGGGTCGAAATCATGGGGATCAAATTCACCTTCACCTTCGAGAACGTATTTTGCACCGTCGAAGAAAGTGCTGCCGCTGTAGGTAAGTGTATCGACATAGACGACGAAGGGGATGCTGCTGTCGGCAAGTGTCTTGAGGTTGGCGCCCGGCGTTGCAACATAGAGAGTTCCGTTTTCTGCGGTACACGGAATATCTTCGGTTGCAGGTGCTTCCATTACGGCCTCGGTGCCCCCGGCATCAGCTATCGTTGCTCCGGCTGCGTCTTCTTTTGCGCCGGGATCGGCGCTGCCGAGCACGGTTATATTTTTGAGATAGTGAATGCGCTGTTTCATGTTATAATACAGGAGTGTTTTTCAAAACGCGTAAAGAAAGGAAACATTATGTCAGAGAATAAAAATCCCCTTGTAACATTTACGATGGAGGACGGCTCGGTGATGAAGGCTGAGCTTTATCCCGATATCGCTCCACAGTCAGTTTACAATTTTATCAGCCTTATATCAAAAGGATTCTACAACGGACTTACCTTCCACCGTGTAATTCCCGGATTCATGATCCAGGGCGGAGATCCCGACGGCATCGGAACCGGCGGACCCGGATACAGCATCAAGGGAGAGTTTGCAAGCAATGGCTTTGAGAATAACCTTAAGCACACCGAGGGAGTTCTTTCCATGGCACGTTCCATGTTCCCCGATTCCGCGGGAAGCCAGTTCTTCCTTATGCACAAGACCTCACCCCATCTCGACGGTGATTATGCCGCATTCGGCAAGGTCATTGAGGGACTTGAGATCGTTGACAAGATCGCACAGACTCCCACCGATTTCAGGGACAAGCCCCTTACTCCCCAGGTAATGAAGACCGTTACCGTAGAGACTTTCGGAGTGGAGTATCCCGAACCTGAGAAACTTCCCGATATGTGATGAACCGCAGTGCGGTAAGACGCCGGGACGGTCGATCTGAAATAATTAACGGAGCACCTTTTTACGGGCGCTCCGTTTTTCTATTCATGTCATATGGGTGAACGGAGGAACCGTCCCCTTGTTCACCCGGATGAAACGGAGGAACCGTCCCCCTGTTCACAGTGAGAACTGTGATACGAATTTCCATGCGTTCTCGCAGCTGTGCTCCCTGCACTCGTGCTGCTGTCCGCTGACGGAGGCGAATACGGTCCTGCATACTCCGTCCTCGGATTCGTAGAAGCGCTCGGTGAGGTAGCTGTCCCTGGATTCGTTATATACCTTCTCGACCTTTTCTGCGGGAATTCCGTAGTACTTGTCTTCCCAGGAATCCTTCTTTTCATAGTCGACATCGAATTTCACTTTAAGTTTGTTGACCTGCGCGACGTACTGAACCCTGTCGAGGCAGGTTACGGCCTGGCTGGGAAGTTCGGGAAGGGGTGAATCCTCGCCGCCCGAATAGAAGACGGGCTTTGCAACGGTCATATTGAGCCTCTCATCACCGAGTGAAAGTCCCCAGGGATTTTCCTTGATGGGGAAGAGAGCACTGCAGGGCATGAAGCCTGCGAAGCTTTCGGGATATTCCTGATAGAGGTCCCAGGTCTTGCCGCTTCCCATTGAGAAGCCTGTTGCGTAGATCCTCTTTTCGTCGATGTTGTACTTCTTTTTGAGATCCGCGATGACTTCCATGACTTCGGTTGCGGTAACGGAGAGGTGATCGTCGATCGATACGAAAAGGAAACCGTACTTGTGGCAGATCTCCCACCAGCCGGCAACGAAGGTAAGATACATTGATGTGTCTCCGCCGCCGTGGAAGCCCATTACGAGGGGGACGGGTCCCTTATCCATGATGCCGTTGTTGTAATATGCGAAATATCCGACCTTGTGTGAGGGGACATCCTTGTACTTCCACTTATTGTCGGGAGAAGTCTTTACTTCGGTGCAGCCGGGCTCCTCGGTCATGCCCAGCTCTTCGAAATCGGGCTCGATCTGGATCTCGCCGCACCACATCTTGAATTTTCTTACGAAGCTCTTGAAATCTGCCTTGTAATCAGCGGTCTCTTTTACGAGGAGGTTCTCACAGCCCTCGAATGCCTTGTTGACCTCGGAACTGTTGCCCACGCTGAGGATCGCGATGTCCTTCCTTTCAACGTTGGGAACGATACTGAGCCTTTCCATGGAGCACATTGCGGGAGTGATCTCACCGGGTCCCCAGAGGTACTGGCCATCGACCTTCTTAAGGAGATTTCTTGCGACATAATCGGCTGATTTTCCGAAGCTGTAGATGTCGGCTCTGAAGATCGCGCCTCTGATGTAGTAACCCTTGAACTCGTGTGTGAAGAAATCGTTGAGCTCGACGAGTCCTTCGTTGAATTCGGGATACATCTTGCCGTGGGAGATGATCTCCTTGTAAAGTTCGATGTCCGCGTTGTCCCATCCGCCTTCACAGGTGGGGTATACGAAGAGGACCATCGAATCAACGGCTGCGGCGATATCCGCAAGGCCGCTTTCCCTTGCAAAAGAAACAGCGCTTTCAATGCTCATTTTCTCTTCCTCGAAGATAAGCATATAGGGCGCCCTGAAGGTATAGTTATTAACCTGTGAATCGATATCGTTATCGGGAAGATAGGCCTTGAGATAGAAGTTCTCGTAGGTCTGCTCCCAGTACTTTCCTCCTGTAATGGTCTTTACTTCCGGTCTGGTCATTACTGTCATGGTGATCCTCCCACATTAATTATTTTCGGAGGCCTGTGCCTCCTTTGCGGCGAGCTTTGCCGCCTTGGTCTCGGCTCTCATCCTGACGAAAAATTCGGTAAGAAGCGCGCTGCACTGCTCGGCGAGCACTCCGGTCACGGTTTCGCATGTGTGCGTGAATGCCTCGTTGTTAAGGATGTTTGTGACGGTTCCGCAGCTTCCCGACTTGGGGCTTGTGGTTCCGATGACAACCTTGGGGATACGAGCCTGGACACATGCTCCCGCACACATCTGGCAGGGCTCCAAGGTCACATACATCGTGCATTCCTCGAGTCTCCAGTCGTGGAGCTTCGCACATGCCTTCTTAATAGCGATCATCTCGGCGTGCGAAAGCGTGGAATGATCGGTATTTCGCCTGTTGTAACCGCGTCCGATGATCTTTCCTTCGTGAACGATGATGCAGCCTATGGGCACCTCACCGGCTTCGAAGGCTTTTTCGGCCAGTTTCAGTGCTTTTTTCATGTATTTTTCGTCTTCTGTAAGCATACTTATACTGTATTCGTGAACAGGGTATTTGTAAAGTAAGAAATCTTGTAAACACCGAGCTTTTAAGCTATCATAAGAAACAGGTTTTTGCCCGAAAACGGAGGATCTTTTTATGGAAAAAGAAACCAGGAATCAGGAACTTGAAAATATCGTATCGGCCATTCTCGATGATTATAAAGAGGACAGGATCATCAACAGGACCGATGTGTCCGACCAGCCCGACAGGGATACGGTCATCGAGATACTCGGTAAGGTCATCAAGATGATCTTCCCCGGATATATCCGCGAAAAGAGTTATAAATTCTATAACCTCAGCAGCCGTCTTACCGTGCTCACCGAGGATGTGATGTATAACCTCAAGAAGCAGATCGCTATCTCGCTCAACCAGAAGCCCGAATATGCCGGAGCTTCATATGAGGAGAGATCGGTTGTTGCGGGTGAACTTACCAATAAGTTCATGCTCAGGATCCCCGTCATCAGGGAGTATGTCGAGACCGACGTTCAGGCTTTCTTTGAAGGAGACCCCGCAGCGTACAATCACAGCGAGATAATCCTCTGCTATCCCGGACTCAGGGCGATAGTGACCGCAAGGATCGCACATGAGCTCTTTGTTCTCGGCATTCCGCTCATCCCCAGGATGATGACCGAGCACGCACATTCACGCACGGGAATCGATATCCATCCCGGTGCAACGATCGGAAAATATTTCTTCATCGACCACGGAACCGGCATTGTTGTCGGTGAGACGACCATAATAGGCGATTATGTCAAGATCTATCAGGGCGTTACCATCGGTGCGCTTTCGACAAGGGGCGGACAGAGCCTGAAGGGCAAGAAGCGTCATCCTACCATCGAAGACAGGGTAACCATCTATGCCGGAGCTTCGATCCTCGGCGGTGAGACCGTTATCGGCCATGACGCGATAATCGGTTCGAACACCTTCATCACATCTTCGGTTGAGGCAGGCGGCAGGGTAAGCTTTCATGATAATTGCAACTGCCCCGAGCAGAAATGATTGGAAATAAAGTATGAAGTGGGTCAGATTCAGGATCAAAACAAATACGGATGCGGAAGATATCATCATCAGCGATCTGTATGATATAGGACTTGAGGGAGCACAGATCGAGGACAAGGTTCCTCTTTCGCCACTCGACAAGGAGCAGATGTTCGTCGACATTCTTCCCGATTTCGGTGATGACGACGGAAGCGCCATCCTTAATTTCTTCGTAGAGATGGATGACGACGGTCTTCTCATCATGGGCGGTGAGCCCGAAGCGGGAACCATGACCATCGGCGCGGCCAATACCGCTGGTGATATCAGGAAGGTATCCAAGGAGGAAGTCCTTGCCGGCATAAACGAAGTCCTCGATGATATAAAGTCCTATATGGACATCGGCGAAGGCATCGTTGAGGTTAGCGATACAGAGGACATTGACTGGCTCAATAACTGGAAGAATTTCTTCCACTCATTCGAAGTGGATGACATACTTGTCATTCCCTCATGGGAGGATGTTCCCGAGGGCGATTCGCATAAGTATGTACTTCATATCGATCCCGGCACCGCATTCGGAACCGGCATGCACGATACGACGCAGCTCTGCATCAGGAATATCAGAAAGCATGTAAAGGAAGGCGATAAGCTCCTCGATATCGGAACGGGAAGCGGAATACTTGCGATCCTCGGACTTATGTTCGGCGCAGGATACGCATACGGAACCGACCTCGATCCCTGTGCGGAAGAAGCTGTCAGGGAAAACTGTAAGAACAACGGAATTGCACAGGATGCATTCAAGCTTGTCATCGGAAATATTGCAAGCGACGAAGATATTCAGGCCGATGCGGGCGTGGGAACCTATGACATCGTTGTGGCGAACATTCTTGCAGAGGTTCTGGAAGTCATCACACCCTGCGTTCCGAAGATGCTGAAAGAGGGCGGTATCTACATCACCTCCGGCATCCTTAATGAGAAGGAAAGCATTGTCACCGCTGCCATGGAAAAAGCGGGACTTAAGGTTCTTGATATAACAAGGCAGGGAGAGTGGAGCTCCGTTACGGCGGTCAAATGACTCAGGTATTTGCAGATCAGTCACAGATAAATATGGATACGCACCGTGTTATCATCTCCGGTCCGGACCATAACCACATCAAAAACGTTCTCCGCATGAAACCCGGTGAAGAGATCAGTGTAAGATGTGACGGCGTTCCGAAGGAATTCAGATGCGGGATCCTCGAATACACCGATTCTGAAGTCATCTGCGAGATAAGATTCGTGAAGGAAGATGATACCGAGCTTCCGGTCAAGGTCACCGTCTATCAGGCGCTCTGCAAGGGCGACAAGATGGAGACCGTGATACAGAAGTGCGTCGAACTTGGAGCGGTAAGATTTGTTCCCGTGGCAACATCGAGATGCGTTGTAAAGCTCGATGATAAGAAGTCACAGAGCAAGGTCGCAAGATGGCAGCAGATAGCGGAGAGTGCGGCGGAGCAGAGTAAGCGCGGGATCATTCCAAGTGTCGGACCCGTGATGAGCTTTGATGAGGCGATAGCAGATTCGAAAAGTCTCGATCATATCTTCATTCCGTACGAGCTTGCCGAGGATATGGCGAAGACCAGGGAACTCTTTTCCGGGATAAAGCCGGGAAGCACGGTCGGAATATTCATAGGTCCCGAGGGCGGCTTTGATGAAAAGGAAGTCGCAAAGGCACAGGAAGCAGGAGTACTTCCGGTAACACTGGGCCGAAGGATCTTAAGGACCGAAACCGCGGCGATGTGCATAATGAGCTGGTTCGTTTATATGTTTGAATCTTAAGGGGATGCCTTGCGGCATCCTCTTTTTGTGCAACTTATGCCTGCAGTTTGGCAACTTACGTCGGAGCATATTGTTCCTTCTTTTCTTGTCTGATACTTTATGCTCACAGACACGAAAGGAGACGGACATGATCAGATGCAAAGGAATAGAAAAAAGCTTTTCGGGTAAGAAAGTACTGTCGGGAATAGACATGGATATAAATGACGGGCAGATATTCGGACTGCTCGGTCCCTCGGGCGCAGGCAAGACTACGCTGATAAAGATAATAACCGGTCAGCTCGGTTACGACGGCGGCTCGGCTGTCATCATGGACAAGGAAGCAAAGGACCTTACGAGGGAGGATAACAGAAACATCGGCATCATGATGGACAACTTCGGAGTTTATGACAGATTTTCCTGCACCGATAATCTGAAGGTCTTCGCGGATATCTACGGAACGCCTTATGGGAAGATCTCCGAGAGTCTCGAACTTGTGGGTCTTAAGGATGCGGTCAAGAAGAGCGCATCGGACCTTTCCAAGGGAATGAGGGCAAGGCTTCAGCTTGCAAGGGTGTTCATGCATTCGCCGGAGATACTTTTCCTTGACGAGCCGACGAGCGGACTCGATCCCCGTTCATCGAAAGCGATCCACAGGATAATCCTTGATAAGAAAAAAGAGGGACGTACAATTTTCCTTACCACACACAATATGGAAGAAGCCCATGAGCTCTGCGATACAGTCGCACTCCTCAATGAAGGCAGGATCGTTGACATCGGAGCTCCCGATGAACTCTGCAGGAAATACGATCATAAGAAGACTATAAGCGTACACCTTAACACAGGTGAGGACATCGAATTTCCCTGCGGGGAAGAGAGCGGCAGGAAGATTGGTGAACTGATAGGCTCCGGCAAAGTCGAAACAATTCATTCGTCCGAACCGAATCTGGAAACGGTCTTCCTTGAACTTACGGGCAAGAAACTGGAGGAGGAGTAAATGAAGAATATAATTACGATCATCAAAAAGCAGTTCAGGGATACGGTGAAGAACAAACCCGTGCTCATCCAGTTTCTGATGTTCCCCGTGATGACTCTTATATTTGAAAATGCGATCGATGTGGATATGCCGGAACTCTTTTTTGTAAAGATGTTCTCCTGCATGTATGTCGGCATGGCTCCTCTTGTTGCGTCCGCATCGATCATATCCGAGGAGAAGGAAAAGAATACGCTCAGGGTCCTGATGATGGCGGGAGTAAGACCGTTTGAATATCTCATCGGGATCGCCGCATATATCTGGATTCTCTGCATGGCAGGTTCAGCGGTAATGGCAACGAGCCTTCCTTCGGAGGATATCCCGTTTTTTATGACGATGATGGGTGCGGGCAGCATCATCTCTATTTTCATCGGAGCATGCATAGGCATATTTGCAAAGAATCAGATGGTCTCGACTTCGCTTATGATGCCTGTAATGATGATTCTTTCATTTTCTCCCATGCTCGCGATGTTTAATGATAAAATAGAGAAGGTTGCGAGATTTGTATTTACGCAGCAGCTTAAAGTGACCGTGGACGGCATGAGCTTTGAAAATGCAGGAAGGTTCGGAGCGTGTGTGCTCTTTGCAAACGCCGCGGTCGCCCTTGTACTCTTTTTCATGGCTTTCAGGAAAAAAGGACTTGAGTAGATGAAGATCGAGATCGACATTAATGAGAAATATGAGGATACGGGCGTTAAGATATGCGCTCCTTCCCTGACACGCGATGTGGAGAAGGTCATCGCAATGATGCGTATGATCAATATGCAGATCGGCGTTAAGAAGGGTGACGAGACTTATCTGCTCGACACCGACAGGATCCTCTATATAGATGCCGTGGAGCGCAAGACATTTGTTTACACGGAGGATGAGACATACGAATCGGAGCTTAAGCTCTATGAGATGGAGCAGGAGCTTTTGAAGCAGGATTTCCTCAGGGTGAGCAAGCAGAGCATCGTAAACCTCCGCAAGATTAAGAGCCTTAAGGCGGATATCAACAGGAAGGTCAGGCTCACCCTCGTTAACGGTGAACAGATCGTTGTGTCGAGAATGTACTCGGAAGAACTCAGAAGAAAGTTGGGGCTTAAGTGATGGGCAGAGATCAAATGGAAGAAAAATTTGAAGATAAGAAATCCGTGTTCGGATACATCGCGCAGCTCCTTGCGACATACGGTGCGATGGTCGTTATCTTCATAGTGTTTGACATATGTATAGGAACTTCGACGGTGGGCCATTCCACCCTCTTTGAACTCGGAAGGGGGGGACTTACGATCAATACGCTCCTGCAGCTTTTGTTTCTCGCGGTGCTGGTCACCATAGCACAGGTGGTGTTCCTCACCGATGCGATCATAAAGAACCTGGGTATGATCGTAAGAAACCTTCTTTTCATTATCGCGATATTCGTATCCATCGTTGTGTTTGCGGTTGTGTTCGGATGGTTTCCCGTGAATGATATTGCGGCTTGGATAGGATTCCTCGTCTCATTTTCGCTCAGCATGGCGGCGAGCCTTCTCATTACGAGGTTCATCGAAAAGTCGGAAAATAAGAAGATGCAGGAAGCGCTCGACAAGTACATGGAAAAGAGAAACGAAAAGTGATCCGGAACGTAGTATGACACTTCGGAAAAGACTTATGAAAAAAGCGGGACACCTGATGATGTCCCGCTTTCGTTATGTTTTTTATCAGCACATCTTGTCGAGTGCGGTGGGATCGTTACTAACCCACATAGCGTCTTCCTTGGTGATTCTTCCGCGTCCGACGAGGGAAGCGAGGTCGTCGTTGAGGAGATGCATTCCCGAGCTGCGTCCTGCCTGGATAAGTGAAGGGATCTGAATGGTCTTCTTATCACGGATGAGGTTTCCGATAGCGGGAGTACCGAGCATGATCTCGGTAGCAACCACACGGCCGTCCATATCAGCGGTAGGAACGAGGGTCTGGGTGATAACGCCTCTGATAACGTTGGAGAACTGGGTTCTGATCTGATCCTGTCCGTCGAGAGGAGTTGCGTCGATGATTCTTTCTACGGTCTGTGCGGCACTCGTTGTATGGAGTGTTGAAAGAACGAGGTGTCCGGTCTCAGCTGCGGTGATAGCTGCGGAGATGGTCTCATAGTCACGCATTTCTCCTACGAGGATGATATCGGGATCTTCACGGAGTGCGGAACGGAGTGCCGTTGCGAATGTGGGAACGTCCTTTCCGACTTCTCTCTGGTGGATCATTGCCTTATCGTGGGGATAAACATATTCGATGGGGTCTTCGATTGTTAGTACGTGTCTGGAAGTGGTTCTGTTGATGTAATCGACCATTGATGCGAGGGTGGTTGACTTACCCGAACCGGTAGGTCCTGTTACGAGAACGAGACCTCTGGGCATCTCTGCAAGGTCTTTGCAGACAGGAGGAAGAAGGAGCTCTTCGAAGGAAGGAACTGTCTGATTAAGAATACGGATACTGGCTGCAAGGTTGTTTCTCTGATGATAGATGTTGGCTCTGATTCTGGTTCCGTCCCAGAGCATAACACCGGCATCAAGGTCCATACCGCCTGATACTCTCTCTACCTGATCCTGCTCGAGGAATGAGTAGATCATGTTCCTTGATTCTTCTGCAGTGGGAGCGGGCTCAAGGATCTTAAGCTCACCATATCTGCGGATCGCGATGTTGGTACCGACGGTGATGTGGATATCGGAGCAGTTGTTTGCCTTGGCATATTCCATCAGCTCCCTGAAATCTTTGTAAACCATTCGTGTAATCCTCCCCAAACACGACTTCAAACCCACGTTGGACGATGCACCTTACTTGATGTATCATATTTGAAGTATATTATTGTTAAGTGTCATTAAGCCGTTGGCCAATGCACATTTGTTATTATAACAGAACTGATCCGCGGTGACTATCAAAATATGAAAGAAATCTATCTGGATAACTCAGCAACCACAAAGGCTTTTCCCGAAGTCATAGACCTGATCGCGAAGGTCATGGGAGAGGACTACGGAAATCCCTCGAGCATGCACCACATGGGCGTTGTGGCGGAGGACCGTCTCAAGGAGAGCACGAAGATACTCTCATCCATACTCGGCTGCACCGAAAAGAACATCTTTTACACCTCCGGAGGCACCGAGTCCGACAATATCGCGATCCTCGGAGCCGCCAAGGCACTTGAAAGAAGGGGTAAGCACATCATCACGACGAAGATCGAGCACCCCGCCGTCCTGAACACTATGAAGCATCTCGAGGATGAAGGCTTTGAGGTTACATATCTGGGTACGGACGGAAGCGGAAGAATATCACTTGAGGAGCTTGAAGCGGCACTTACCCCCGGAACGATCCTTGTTTCGATAATGCATACCAATAATGAGATAGGTTCCGTTCAGCCCATAGCAGAAGCGGGTAAGCTGATAAAGGAAAAATGTCCCGAGTGCCTTTTCCACGTTGATGCCGTTCAGGGCTTCGGAAAGGCAAGGATAAATCCCGGCAGGATGAAGATCGACCTGCTAAGTGCAAGCTCGCACAAGATCCACGGTCCCAAAGGCTGCGGACTTCTGTATATCGGGGACGGAGTAAGGATCGTTTCACCTGTTTACGGAGGAGGACAGCAGAAGGGCATCAGGTCCGGTACGGAAAATGTTCCCGGGATATCCGGAATGGCACTCGCGGCTAAGATGCTCTATGAAAAGCTGGACGAAGATACCGCTTCACTTTATGAACTGAAAAGATATTTTATCGAAAATGCACTCAAGATCGACGGTGTGAGCATAAACGGACTTACTGCGGAGGGACCCGAAGGCGCAGAAGGTACCGCACCGCACATCATCTCCGTTTCGGTAAAGGATGTGAGAGCGGAGGTCCTGCTCCATTCTCTCGAGGATAAGGGTATATACGTTTCGGCCGGAAGCGCATGCTCGACACATAAGAGAACACCTTCGGCAACCCTTACATCGATAGGTCTGGATAAGGGACTTCTTGAATCGACAATAAGGATATCGATGTCCGTCCTGACAACCCGTGAGGATATCGATGCCACGTTGGGTGCGCTTGCGGAGATCGTACCGATGCTCAGACGCTTTACCAGAAAGTAGTCTGAACCGGCTACGGAATCGATAGCAAAAAATAAGAATAAAGAAAGCAAAATATCGAGATACTTGAAAAATTGCCCATGATATAATCGTTTAAAACCGATCAAAACGGAGGACCGGATATGAGCAACTATGAGCACAGAAAGGCAACACAGCGTATCAAGTTCACGGATGCAAACGGACAGCCCGCATCCGATAAGGACGTTCATGTAAAACTCGTAAATCACAAATTCCTCTTCGGATGCGGAGCATTCGATATGGTCCCCCCCGAGGAACTTACCGAGGAGGAGAGGGCGAATATTCCTCTCACCGCAGAGCAGCAGGCTGTTGCAAATGATATAAATCATAAATGGCTCGATCTTTTCAATTACGGCACAATGCATTTCTACCTGGGCATGTATGAGCCCGAAGAAGGCAAGCCCCGTTACGATCAGTATATGCGTGCAGCCAAGTATTATGCATCCAAGGGTGTTACCCTCAAGGGTCATCCTCTCTGCTGGCATACCGTATGCGCAAACTGGCTGATGGATTATGACAATGCCACGATCCTTCAGAAGCAGCTCGACCGCATAACCCGCGATGTTTCCGCATACAAGGGCGTCATCGATTACTGGGACGTCATTAATGAAGTTGTCATCATGCCCGTATATGACAGATATGACAATGCCATCACCAGGATCTGCAAGGAGTACGGAAGGATCAAGCTCTGCAAGGAAGTGTTTGAAGCAGCTAAGGCAGCCAATCCCGATGCTACTCTTCTCATCAATGATTTCAATCTTTCGGAGAGCTACCGAATATTGATCGACGGACTTCTTAACGCAGGAGTACCCATCTCCGCGATCGGAATTCAGACCCACCAGCATCAGGGCTATATGGGAAGGGAGAAGATTGAGGATATCCTCGACAGATATTCATTCTTCGGACTTCCTCTTCACTTTACCGAGAATACATTCGTATCGGGACATCTTATGCCTCCCGAGATCGTTGACCTCAATGATTATCAGCCTGCAGAATGGCCTTCAACTCCCGAGGGAGAGGAAAGGCAGCGCAGGGAGTGGAGAGAGATCTACGAAATACTCTTTGCACATCCCCTTGTCGAGGCTGTTACCGGATGGGATCTTACGGACGGCGGATGGCTCGGCGCACCCAGCGGAATCCTTAAAAAGGACGGAACCATCAAGCCCGCATACACCGAACTTAAGAAGATGATCAAAGAAGAGTGGAACACGGATTACACCGTGCACACCGACGCAGAAGGCTTCGCGGAGGTCACCGGATTCAAGGGTGAATATGAGGCGACCGTCGGAGACAGCACTCAGAAATTTACACTTGAATGAATCAAAGCACATGGCGAAACTGAATATATAAAAAAGCTGAGGGGTTAATTCTCCTCAGCTTTCATTATTTCTTCGGTAAGTATTCCTGTGAGCTTCAGGTTGGCGACGTCGCCGGGTGACAGTGAAGTATCTGACACCGCTGTCATAATGTAATCGGGTGTGTGCCCGATCATGTATTTCTTTCCGAAGATGACCTGCTGCTCTTCAATGAGCACCTTCTCGGTTCTTCCGATGTGGCGCTTCATGTATTCGCCCGTCATCTCGATCTGTGTTTCTATGAGCTTCGCGCTTCTTTCGGTCTTGACCTCTTCGGAGACCTTGCCGGACATCGAAGCGGCTTTCGTATTCTTTCTCGGTGAGAACTTGAAGATGTGCATATCTGCAAAGCCTACCTTCTTTACGAAGGCGAGGGTCTCTTCGAATTCCTCATCGGTCTCTCCGGGAAAGCCTGCGATGACATCCGTGGTTATCGCGGGATCGTCGAAATATTTCCGTAAGTAAAGTACGCTTTGGAAATATTCATCCGCGGTGTAGTGCCTGTTCATTCTTTTGAGTGTCGCATCACATCCGCTCTGGAGCGAGAGATGGAAGTGGGGGCAGAGGTTCTTAAGCTTTGAAAGGCGCGCGGCATTTTCCTCAGTGATGATCCTGGGCTCGACGGAGCTTAATCGGATTCTTTCGAGTCCGGGGATCTTCGCAATCTCCTCGACGAGGTCAATGAGCCTGCTCTTTCCGCCGTAATCTCCCGAAATGCTTCCGCTTTCATCAAGGTCAATGCCGTAGGAACCGACATGAATGCCTGTGAGGACTATCTCGGAGCAGCCCTTTTCTATGAGGCCGCGGATCTCTTCACATATGTCTTCTTTTGCGCGGGAGCGCACCCTTCCCCTTGCGAGGGGGATGGCACAGTAGGTACAGAACTGGTTGCAGCCGTCCTGGATCTTGACGAAGGTGCGGACGCGGTCGGTCAGGGTCTCGAGGGTCATGTCCTCATAGGAGGAGGGGACGCCGAGGTCGTCCATTACGATCTTCTTTTCGCTTCGGTTCTTTGCGTACTCTTCAATGATGGGGATCAGCTCGGCCTTGTGGTTGTTGCCGATGCAGATGTCGACCAGGGGGTCCTTTAAAAGAGCGTCGCTTCCGGTCTGGACGTAGCATCCGACCGCAACGACGATGGAATCGGGGTTGAGCTTCTTAGCACGGTGGAGCATCTGTCTGCTCTTCCTGTCGGCGATATTTGTTACCGTGCATGTGTTGATGACATATACGTCCGAAATCTGTGAAAACTGCACAATTTCATAACCTGCCTCTTGTGCATTTTGAAGCATTATTTCGGTTTCATATGCATTCACCTTACAACCGAGGTTGTGGAATGCTATAGTTTTGGGCTTTTTTCTCATAAAAGTTTGGTTCTCTTTAAGGCTCCGTCAGTCTTGACAATCCTTTAACAGTCAATTACTATTACACCGTAGCAACGAGGAAAAAAGAAAAATAGCAGAGAAATAAGGAGGTAACTCAAATGAAAACAGTAAAGATTTCTCTTAATTCAATTGACAAGGTAAAGAGTTTTGTAAACGATATCACCAAGTTCGAATATGACTTCGATCTTGTATCCGGAAGATACGTAATCGACGCAAAGTCCATCATGGGTATCTTCAGCCTCGATCTTTCCAAGCCCATCGACCTCAACATCCACACCGAGGGCGGAGCTGATGATGTTCTCGAGGTTCTTAAGCAGTATCAGGTATAATTAACCCCGTTGCTTATAAGACCGAAGGTTTATACCTTCGGTCTTTTTTATTTTCCTATTTCGATGATCTCGTCGGTCTCGTATGCCTTGGCAAGAAGGTCCTCGATGATGCTGTCCAACTTGTGCTCGTGCTTCTGGATCACGGTCCTGCTCGGGTTGGTCACCGGGTGCTTTGCCACGAATATGGTGCAGCAGTCCTCATAGGGAAGGATCGAGGTCTCGTAGGTGCCGATCTTCTCGGATATCTCGACGATCTCCTGTTTATCGAAGGCGATGAGTGGCCTTAGTACGGGAAGGGTGCAGACTTCGTTGGTGGAAACGAGGGAAGCGAAGGTCTGTGAAGCGACCTGGCCGACGCTTTCGCCGGTAACGAGTCCGTGGCATCCGTTCTCATAGGCAAGATGCTCTGCAATCCTCATCATGTATCTGCGCATTATTATGGTCAGCTCGTCATGGGGGCAGTTCTCGTAGATGGCAAGCTGGATATCGGTAAAGTTGATGACGTGGAGATTGATGGGACCCGTGTATGCGGAGATGATCTTCGCAAGGTCCACGACCTTCTGCTTTGCTCTTTCCGAAGTATAGGGCGGAGCATTGAAATAGACCGCATCGAGCGATACGCCGCGCTTGGAGATCATATATCCGGCAACGGGGGAATCGATTCCGCCCGAAAGAAGGAGCATTCCTTTTCCGTTCGTGCCCACGGGCATTCCGCCGGGTCCGGGAATGGATTCGGAATAGATGTAGGTCTTGTCGCGGAGCTCAACATTAAGGAAGATGTCGGGCTTTCTCACATCGACCTTGAGTGAGGGGAACGCACCCAGAATGGCCTCACCGAGATCGGCGGCAACCTCCATGGAGTCGAGAGGATATCCCTTGTTACCCCTTCTGCAGACGACCTTGAAGGTACGGTCGGTCTCACCGTACATATCGCCCCAGTATTTTACGGACTGCTCGCGGAGCTGCTCCTGGCCCTCGGTCTTGTACACGATGACCGGGCAGATGTATACGATGCCGAATATGTGCTTAAGCTTTTCGACCACTTCATCGAAATCAAATGAAGCCCCGTTCTTATCCTCGGAGCACTCGAGATAGATCCTTCCGGGCGTTTTCCTTGTGAGGAACCTTCCGGGAATGGTCTTCATTGCGGCATTGATATGTGCGACAAGGGCATCCTCGAAAAGATACCTGTTATTGCCCTTGATGCCTATTTCCGCGTATTTGATCAAAAATGTGTTGAATATCTGTTTGTTCATGTCCGTCATTATAACATAGTTTTTGCGTTTGAAATTATGAAAAAAGCGTGATTCCTTCGGGCGACATAACTTGAAAATAACACATGGATGCGGT
>JAFZWW010000135.1 GCA_017617005.1 Lachnospiraceae bacterium | reverse complement strand
GCTTTTGAAGGAAATGGATCTGATCGATGAGATCAAATTCGTTCACCCCAAGGATGTGCAGGACGGCAAAGTAGACATTACCGGTGATGACATCACCACGAACCTCCCCTTTGATCCCAGAGTAAAGCTCGCATTTGACCATCACGAGAGCGAACTTCTCAGAGTACATTCCGATGAGCTTAAGGCTAAGTTCATCATCGAAGGCGAAGCAAAATCCGCAGCAAGAGTTGTTTACAACTATTACGGCGGTGCCAAGACCTTCACCAGAGTATCCGAAGAGATCATGACTGCCGTTGATAAGGGCGACAGCGCAGATTTCACCAAGGAAGAGATCCTCGATCCCAAGGGCTGGGTACTGCTCAACTTCCTTATGGATGCACGTACCGGACTCGGAAGATTCCACGATTTCAGGATCTCCAACTACGACCTTATGATGGAACTCATCACATACTGTGTTGACCACAACATCGACGATGTGCTTAATCTTCCCGATGTAAAGGAAAGAGTAGACCTCTATTTCGAGCAGCAGGAGCTTTTCAAGGCCCAGCTCGACAGGATCGCGAAGATCGACGGCAAGGTAGTTGTGATCGATCTCAGGAACGAAGAGACCATCTATGCCGGCAACAGATTCATGATCTACGCTATGCATCCCGAGGTTGAAGTATCCGTACATGTTGCGTGGGGCTTCAAGAAGCAGAACACCGCAGTCATGATCGGAAGATCCATCATCAACAAGAGTTCTACAGTCAACATCGGAAACCTTTGCCTTGAGTACGGCGGAGGCGGACATGCTGCAGCAGGTACCTGCCAGCTCGCAAACGATGAAGTCGATGCAAAGCTTCCCGACATCATCAAGGCGCTCCAGGGATAAACCATTGATCCAATACATAAGCGGATGACTAAATCGTCACCCGCTTATTTTTTTGCCCGGCCTCGGGAATATAAAATATCGCATGTATTTTAAAAATAGGGGTAAAGAATAATAAATTTACTGTCGATATAAGAAATAAGATAAGTATCCTTATCTGATCTTTTACATGGAAACGGAGTTCGCATATTCACAAGGAGGTGGATCTTATGAACGGAATTAGCGGCATAAATGCTTATCAGCAGAGTGCTCAGGCCGTGAATTCATCCAAGACCTACTCATCGGAAAACACCAAAGCGCCGGCTTCCTCCAAGGAAGCATCATCGTCCAAAGTCGAGACCAGATCCTGGTCTCCCATTGACGTGACTAGTTCGCTTGTTCCGAGAAAGACCGATTACGGCTATACCATCGGAGACGTAAAACTTTCCGATACCGCGGCTGACTATTACAAGTCGCTCAAGGCCAAATTCGGAACGATGGAATTCATCGTGGTCAGCAAGGACATGAAGGCACAGGTCCAGCAGAATGTGGCAGCTTACGGTAACGCAAGCAAGCAGGTTGTCCTCATAGACGAGGAAAAGCTCGAGAGAATGGCAACCGATGAGGATTACCGCAACAAATACGAGGGCATCATTGCAATGTCCCAGATGAAGCTGCTTGAAGCCAAGAACAGTCTCGCAAGCACCGGAGCATCGGTCAAGAATTTCGGAATGAGCGTTGATGCAAACGGCAACGAGAAGCTGTTCGCAACCATCGAAAAGTCTACCGAGCTTCAGAAAGAGCGCATCGAAAAGAAAGCGGAAGAAAAGAAGGAGCTCAAGGCAGAGGAAAAGAAAGCAGCCGAAAAGCAGGCACGCGAAGAGCGTATCGAAAAAGGCCGTGAGGAAAGAAAGGCCGAGGACGAGGAGATCTCCGAGAGAATCGATACCGATGAGCATAAGGATTATGTGATGATAGAGGCGTTCTCAATGCATCAGCTTCTCAATAAGGTATCGGATTATTCGTACAATTACGCGTCAAATAATGTCATGACCGAAGCCGAGAGATCACTCGGAACACAGATCGATTTCAGGGGATAAGAGGGGAGATTAATATATATTTTATATTGATCTTATGGGCACCGCAGTTATATGCTGCGGTGTCTTTTTGCAATCTTACAAATATGTAAGGTTTCGGTAAGTTTACTCAATTGTTTTGAGGTTATACAGATGATATACTTTCTTTCGTTCGAAAGAAAAAAGGAGTAACGACAGAATGAAAAAAATGAATAAGAAAACAAAAACGATAATAATTGTTGCGGCAATAATCTTGGCCGTGATAGGAGTATGTATCAAAGCTTTAGTAAAGCCCGGCAGGATCGCCGGATTTGAAACTGCCGTAACATCGATAGAAGATATAAGGATACCCGAGGGAACCAGGATAGTCGCACTCGGTGAAGCAACACACGGAAACAGGGAATTCCAGGAGCTCAAGAGGGATGTGTTCGAGGTACTCGTAAATAATTCCAACGTCAGGGCTCTTGTTCTCGAGGGCGATTTCGGCGGATGCGCACTGGTCAATGATTATATACAGGGCGGAGAGGGTGATCCGAAGGAACTGGTAAACCATCTCGGATACAGGATCTACAGGACACAGCAGATGTATGATCTTATCGTATGGATGAGACAGTACAACGAGACCGCTGCGGAGGACGACAAGATCCGCCTCTACGGAATGGATATCCAGAAGGATAACGATGACAAAGTATATATCGAAAACCTTTACGAAAGACTCGATGCTTCCAAGTATGCCGATTATTCTGCCCGTATGGACGAACTCCTCGGAGATTCATATGACACATACGACGCATCAAAGTATGACGAGATAATCGCACTTATGGATGAGATCGAAGCTGACCTGACGGCAAATTTCGATGCCTATGCAGAGATTACTTCAAACGAGGAAGTGGAGAGGGCACGTATTGCAGCAGGCGTCATAAAGTATTTCATGGACCTTGAACTGAATACGACCAACTATCACAAATTCAGGGATACTGCGATGAAGGATCTCGTAGATAAGATCCTTGCACTCGAGGAGAAAGAATACGGTACCGCGATCATGATCGGATGCCACAACGGCCATATGACCGAGAACAAATCATCAAATTTTACTTTTCTCGGAATGTTTTTGAATGAAGATTACGGGGACAGTTATTTTACTATCGGAACCGATTACTATTACACCTCGGATAACCTTCCCGGAACCTCCGGAAGAACCGTACAGAGATTCTGTTCGGATGATCCTCTTGCTTACCAGGTAGGTTCAATGCCTGAAAACAGATATTATCTTGATTTTTCGACCGTGGACCCGAAGAGCACGCTGGGCAAGAGGATAAACCACACCATAAGCACCGGTTCTCTGGGAGAGGATTACAATTTCACGTACAAATTCATCAAGGCATATCATCAGCTTAACTATGCCCCTACAGATATGTATGATGCTATGATATTATATTATGAGGTGAATCCCACTGAGATCTGGGAATTATAAACAAGGAATGAGGATCCTCATATGAGACTGATATTTGTCAGACACGGTGAACCCGATTATGTGAATGACTGCCTGACCGAAAACGGAGTGGTCCAGGCAAAGAGCACTGCGGAAAGGCTTAAGAAAGAGCCGATCACTGCAATCTATTCTTCACCCATGGGAAGGGCTAAGCAGACGGCTTCTTATACCGCGGAGGATCACGGTCTGGATATTAACGTCCTCGATTTCATGCACGAGATAAACTGGGGCATCACCGATGAAAAGAAGGACAAGGGAGAGCTTAAGTATGAAGGCCATCCCTGGAGTCTTGCAAACGATCTTCTTGAAGAGTGTCCCGAATATGTCGGAAGCTTCGAATGGGAAAAGCATCCGTATTTTGCAGACAATAAATGCACCGCATATTATCATATGATCTCTGAGAAGATCGACGGCTTCCTTGAGAATTTCGGACTTGAGAGAAAAGACGGATCGTATTATTGCAGGAAAGCATGTGACGACACGATAGCACTCTTTTCACACGGAGGATCCGGAGCGGTTGTGCTGAGTCATGTGTTCAGTCTTCCTTTTCCGTTCGTGCTCGCATCGCTTCCGTACGGAGTCTGCTCTGTAACTATCATCGAATTTCCTTCACGCGAAGGAGAGCAGGTGATCCCGAGATTCGAACTCTTCAACGATATGGGACATATCGATAATCTGAAAAAAGAAAAACTGCATTTCGAAAAGTAGATCTGTTCCGAATATAACAAACCGGCAGCGTTTAAGCTGCCGGTTTTTGCATATGCATATATATCAAAGAGTTTAAACTCTGTTTATCTGAAGCTCTCCGAATGAGACGGAACCGGTGATAACACACTCCGGTGCATCATCGGTGAAATCTCCGACGGATGCTCTGTCCTGACAGTCTCCGAGCGTTACGGCTACTTTGTTTATGATCTTCCAATCCTTGGGGATGAAGAGATTCATCTGGCCGAATGCTACACGGCAGTCGATGGTAACCTTATTATCCTGGGGGACCGCTCCGTCAAAGAATACCGACATCTCACCGAAAGATGATGAAAGATCGGCTCTCTGAAGATTCTTGGAGCGGATATACTTGGTGGTCGAACCGAATCTCATAGAATGCATTACGTATCCGTTCTCGCCTTCGTCAAAGGTCTCGGTGAACTGGTTTGAAAAATCTCCCCTTCTTCCGCGATGCTCGCGACGGCAACCGTGGTAATGGCTATGATTCGGAAAGAGCATACCGAATGCGACTGTAAGAAGGAATGCAACGATCATTACGGTCCAGGGTGTGAGTGCGGTGATTCCGAGTGCATCATCGAAGATTATCGCAATAACTGCCATCGGAACAAAGATGCTTCCGAAGTTTAAGTCCATGATTCCGTTGATGATGGCGATGACCATTATTACGGAGACGATCAGTCCCCAAGGTCCCACGCCCGCGATGGAAACGGGCAGGTTAAAAACATTGAGTTTCCAAAGGATGAGGCTTACCGCAAGCAGTATCAGCAGTAAAGCGCAGATGATTGTTCTGTAATTTCTGTTCATATATCTTCTCCTCTCGGCATAAGTGAATCTTTAAGTGCCTTGTAATAATTTCTTGAACAATAAACGATCTTATAAGTCTCCTGGAATTCGATCTTGCTGGCGCCCGCAAGATTCTTGGTTATGGAGTAAACCTTTCTTGTGTTCAGGATGGTGGACTTTGATATCCTCAGAAAGTATGACGGCAGTTTTTCTTCCAGTTCGTAGAGCTTGTATTTTGCTTCGAAATCATCGTCTGCGGTGTGGGCCCGTATTACTCCGCTTCCGGTTTCGAAGAACAAAATGTCACTCAGTGAAAGGAAGTATTCCGCATCATCCTTGAAGAAGCTTATCTGGGATTCTTGTGTCTGAGCTTCGGACAGAAGCTTTTGGATCCCTGCCACCTCCGGTGTGATCTCGGAGCATCTGATCGTTATTTCCGTATCTTTGATCTCCGGATCGATTTCAATTTTGACTTTCATTTTGTTCATGGTTGTAATATAGCACCCGCAAAAAAGTAAAAAAAGGGGTTTTGACCAAGAGGTAGAAAAATGCGACTAAGAGGTAGAAAATCACCTGTTCCATGAATGAAAAACATACTTTTCATGTTATAATGTGCCAGTAACCCGTCTTTTTAAGGATCATGAATGAGAGAAGCTGACATGGGAAAACACGACGTATTCATAAGCTATTCGACCAAGAACAAAAACGTGGCCGATGCCGTCGTTGCGGATTTTGAGCAGAACGGAATAAAGTGCTGGTATGCTCCGAGGGACATCCTTCCCGGAGAGGAATGGGTTACTGCCATAACAAATGCACTGGAGGTTTCCAAGGCACTTGTCCTCATATTTACCGATGAATCCAATAATTCAAGACAGGTAATGAACGAGATCGCAGTTGCCTTCAATGCGGGCATCACGATCGTTCCTTTCAGACTGACCGATGAGCAGATGAGCAGTGAACTTGAATATTACCTTACAAGAGTGCACTGGCTCGATGCGGTTTCAAAGCCTCTTAAGAAGAACATCACGGCACTCAGGGAATATATCGATGTCATAATACATACCGAAAACGGTGCCGCTCCCGAAAGGATCAGAACCGAAGAAGAGATCGAAGCCGAAAAGAAAGCGAAGAAGCGTGAAAAGATGCTGAGTCTACTTTTTATTTTCGGCATTCTCTGTGTTGTTCTGGGTTTTGTGATCGAGGGCGCTCACATCAGTAAGAAGAACCGGATAGCCAAGCAATATCAGAATGCTGTTGAAATGTATTACGATCAGGCAGCCGGTTATGAAAACGTGCAATGCGTGCTTGAAGATGTTTCGGACGATTATCCGGATAAGTATTATTATCTTGGCAAGCTCGAAGAAAGAAATTATTCTTTCGAAGAGGCCTGTGATATCTATAAGACCGGTATAGATCAGGGAAGTATGTTGTCTCTTCTCGGAATGGGAAATCTGTATCTTAACGGATACGGTGTCGAAGAGGATGTCATCAAGGCAAAAGAATACTTTGATAATGCTCTTTTTGCGGGGTGCATCGAAGCGAATTATTATGAAGCCCTGATATGGGAAAAGGGATTTATCCCCGGAGAAGAGCCGAATCATGAGAAGGCTCTGGATTATCTGGAAGCTTTGCTTGGAAAAGAAACTCCCATTGTTACGGGAGCCGTGCATTCGGAACCTGAGATCCTGGCAAAGGCCTACATCCTTCAGGGAGATATCTATTCGACCGGAAACGGCGGACCCGATAAGACTGCCACTTCCGCTGCTTTGTCATACGAGAATGCAATAAACAGCTGCTACATTGTTGAGGGCGAGGCACTCTGTCATTTGGGTGATATGTATCTGAATGCGGGTGACGAGGCAAGGGCATACAATTATTATCAGAGTGCACTTGCAGCCGACGGAAACAGACAGGCACTGGAAGCACTCGGTGATATGTATTATGACGGCGTATATGTGGAAATGAATGAAGAAGAGGCGATAGATTATTACCTTCGGGCTTCGGATTATTCTTTTGACGGATCTGGGCTTGCATATTACGACGGTTACAGGGGCGGAGTCTCGGACAGGGACATGCTCAACCGCATCGGCCTGTATTATTACTACGAGGGCGATTATAAAAACGCCGCATTCTTTTTCGCGGAGTGCGCCGACAGATTCGGGTACGTAAACGCAATGGCAAATGCAGGTATGGCTTATGAGAATCTAATGGACTGGAAGAATACATTTATCTGGTATGCGCGGGCGATAGATGCGGGACACGAAGATTCCGATAAGTTCCGTAAGAAAATACGTACCATGGTCGAGGATGAACTGATATCGGAAAAAGAAGCAAGATATTATATGTAAAAAGAAACGGAGGAATCTTTCACAGATCCCTCCGTATTTTTATGTTCATAATACTCAGGTCAATATTTGACGAATCCGTCCGGTCCGGTTTCATTTCCGGAGATCTGAGCTTCGGATTCTTTTTCGGGAGCCTTGGTAAATGATGCGGGACTGAGTGTGTAGCGTCCGAGAGCTATGTAGAAGAGCGGGCCTGCGGGCATAGAAAGCAATCCCGATACCGCGCTTATATATGAATTGATGATTGAAACCTTGGCAATATAATCCTCGCCTCGGTGGCCGTAATAATAGCTGCTGAAAAAACTGAGTGCGGCCGAGATCAGTCCCAGAATAATAAATGCAACCACAAGGATTATTGCAAATATCTTTCCGTTTTTGCTCTGTCCTTTAAGCGTGAGCATAAAGAACAGAATATAAATGATCAGGCCCAGAACGACGGTGACAATACCGAACGGAATGATCATATCATCGGTAAAAGTACGAAAATCCATTTTTTCCATCAGAGTGTTCTGCATGATCAAAATGACTACCGTGGCAAGTACGCCCAATGCCTCAAATCCCAGTGCAAGTCCGGCGAGTATTGATGTTGTTTTATTCTTCATTTTATTCTCCTTTGAAAGCCCCCCTGACGGATGACATTCATATTATAGGGTAACTTGGTGCAAACCGTCAAAAAGTTATTGATTTTTTCTTCCCGGGATATTATTATGACTAAAAATAAGAATTTAGTCAAAAAAGGAAAGCTGCTATGCCTAAAGTATATTCGGAACGGGAAAGAGAAAAGATCGTAAAGAAATTGAAGAAGGCCGCCAATGAGCTGATGATGAAAAAGGGTGTAAAGAAGGCGACCGTGGATGAGCTGGTTATGAAAGCGGGCATTCCCAAAGGAACCTTTTACCTGTTCTATCCCTGTAAAGAGGTTCTCTTTTTCGATGCGGCACAGGATTTCCATGTTCGTGTCGATGAGCACATCGCAAGCGGAATGCTGAGGATCATTTCAGAGAATAAGATCGACCCGGCCGAGGACGGTGCGTTCAGCGAATGCATGGATGAAGTGGTTGATGTGATACTCGGTGCAATGGAGATCACATACAATTCCTGTCTCAAAGTGCTTCTCGAGCCCGAAGCGATGAACCTGGTCCTTTCCAAACTTCCCGATGACCTTCTCGAAAAGCACAGGGAGCAGGATAAGGAAATGGGTGCCGGAATCATCGAACAGCTCGTCGCTAAGAAGGGGCTCGATGTAAATGCTGTAGTGGGTTCCTTTTCGATGATACTTCTCGGTTCGATGTATAAGCACGTTATCGGCGAAGAGAATCTTCGTGAGAGTATGAGGATGCTCGTAAAGGGTGTCGTGATGCAGATACTGGCGTGATCGGAGGGTGCTATGTCTGATAAGAAAGTTATAGATGTTAAGGATGTTTTCTTCAGTTACGGAAAGACTCCGTTCCTGCGTGATATATCTTTTTCCGTCAGCGAGGGTGAGATATTCGGATTCCTTGGTCCATCAGGTGCGGGAAAGAGCACGCTCCAGAAGGTCCTTACCGGAATCTGCACGGACTATGAAGGAAGCGCAAGCATCCTCGGAACCGAGAGCAGAAAGAGTGGCAAGGATTTCTATGAGAGGATCGGCGTCGATTTCGAGTTCCCGAGCCTTTTCGAAAAACTGACAGCCAGGGAAAACATGGAGTATTTCGCATCCCTATACAGCGGAAGCAAAAGAGACATCGATGAGCTTCTTAAGGAGGTCGGTCTCTATGAGCATGCTGACAAGAAGGTTTCCGCGTTTTCGAAGGGAATGAAATCGAGACTGAATTTCATTAAGGCCCTTGTGCACGACCCCGATGTCCTTTTCCTGGATGAGCCCACGAGCGGACTTGATCCCAATAATGCGAAGATCATGAAGGATATGATACGTAAGGAAAAGGAAAAAGGAAAGACCATAATCCTTACGACGCATGATATGCATGATGCGACAGAGCTCTGCGACAGGGTGGTGTTCATTGTGGACGGTCAGATGAAGGCACTCGATACTCCCCACAATTTCATTATGAGCAGAGGAGCGGCAAAGGTCACATATACATATATGGATGAAGGTGTTGAGCAGACTGTATGCTCGCTCCTTGATGAGATCAGCGAAGATACCACATTAAAGAAGCTGATCGATGAGAACCGCATAACATCGATCCACAGTGCGGAACCCACGCTCAGTGATATTTTTATCGAGATCACGGGAGCTCATCTCGACGGACAGGAACAGCCATGAGAAAGATAAGTGTGATAAAAGGGGATATTGTTTTTCAGTGGAAGTATGGGTTCTACTTCCTCTATGCACTTGTGCTTCTCGTGTATATGATCATCTTTTCTTTCTTTGAAGGAAATGTCAGAAACATCATCGTTTCCTGCTGCGTGTATTCGGATCCGGCAGCAATGGGAATGTTCTTTATGGGTGCGCTGATACTGCTTGAAAAGAGCCAGCATATAACGGCATCCCTTGCCATATCTCCGGTGACTCCGGAGGATTATATTCTCGGAAAGAGCGTATCCTTTGCAATCATTTCCGTTATCGTAGGAGTGCTCCTTATTGTTCAGGGGCATACGGACAGTATCCTGTTGTGTATGACGGGTGTATTCCTGTCTTCGGTCATTTTCAGTCTGTGCGGAGTGATCGTCGGTACCAAGGTCAGCAACCTGAATCAGTACATAATCGGAACGCTCCCCTTTGAACTGATTGGCTTTGCACCGGTGATCGCATACAGGATAGGCTTTATGTGGGATGAACCGCTTATGCTGATCCATCCGGGATGTGCGACGATGCAGCTTGTCGAGGGTAGGACGGATATGCTCGCAGGTTCCCTGGTAAGCCTTTTGGTCTGGATAGTGATTCTATTTATCATCGCGGATAAATGCGTAAGGAAGATGTACCGCCTTGTCGGAGGGGTGAAATTATGACGGCATCTCTTAAAATGTTCCGATACATGCTCAGACAGATATCGCACGAAGCAATGATGGCAATGCTGGTCATTGCTCCCTTTGCCGTCGGGGTTATCTTTAAGTTCGGGATACCTTTATTTGAATCGAAGATCCTTGACAGGTTCGGATACGGCGATGTGCTTGTCTCGTACTATGATCTGTTCAGCTGGCTGCTTGCCATGCTCGTCGGAATGATGTTTGCTTTTGTCGGCGGACTTGTTGTGCTCGGCGAGATTGATGACGGGATAACCAAGTATATTCTTGTAACACCGCCCGGAGAAGCAGGGTATCTCTTTTCGAGGATCATCATGCCTGCGATCATTTCAGGAATCGTGACAGCACTGATCCTGCCGGTATTTGCCCTGACGCATCTGAGCATGATTCAGATTGCAGTTATGACCGTATCCACCGTGCTCTGTGGATTTGTCACTGCACTGCTGGTGGTCACGGTATCTTCAAATAAGGTTGAGGGCATGGCGGTCGGTAAGCTGTCGGGAATATTCGGAGTGACTTTTTTTGCGCCTCTGGTTCTTAGGGGAAGTATAAGGTATCTTTTTATGGTGTTTCCGATGTATCATATAGGTGTGTGGTCGCAGGGCGGTTCGTGTCTTTACCTTATGATCGCAGCGGTACTGTTCGCACTTTGGATACTTGTTTTATACAGGATCTTCAGAAGAAAGTTTATATGAAAGCATACTTCCACCTTCCGGGGTTATTCGAATTCTATGATCTGTATAATGTATTCCTTCCTCTCTACAGGGAGCACAGGGAGTACTTCTTTGACCATGCGGAGATAGGTTCGATATACGGAGCACCCGCGGACTGCTTGTGGGGCGGAGGTCGCGTGGGATTCGGCGATGCGGATCCCGAGAATGTTTATGCGCTGATGAATGAATACGGCATTTCGGCCCGTCTTACATTCAGCAATTCGCTTCTCGAAGAAAAGCATCTTTCCGACAGAAAGTGCAACATGCTCTGTTCTCTTTTTGAACACGGATCCGCACGAAACGGTGTGATAATCTATTCGGATCTTCTGATGGAATACATCAAAAAGAATTACCCGGACTATTATTTCGTATCATCGACTACGAAGGTGCTCAGGAAATTCAGGCAGTTTAAAGAGGAACTGGACAGAAGAGAGTTTGATTATGTTGTTCCCGATTTCAGGCTGAACAGGGAACTTGAGGAACTGGATAATCTTTCAGCGGAGCATAAGGCTAAAACGGAATTTCTTTGTAACGAATGCTGCTCCTTTGACTGCAAGGCGCGTAAGGAATGCTATGAGAACGTGAGCAGGAAGAGCCTGGGCGAAGAATGCGAGGATCACAGGTGCGTATCTCCGAATGCGGCGCGCGGGTACCGTTTCTCCGATGCGATGGAAAATCCGGGATATATCGGGCCCGATGATATTCGTGACATTTATATGCCTATGGGCTTTTCCAATTTCAAGATAGAAGGAAGGAGCCTCGGAAGTGCAGTTGTATTCGAATTTCTGCTCCACTATCTTACCAAGCCCGAATACAGGCTTAAAGTAAGGGAAGAGGTTTATCTGGACAGTATGCTCGATCTGTTTTGATGCAGGTGAGGTTGCGGTATGAATTTTAACGATAAGTTCAAGATACGTTCCAAGCAGGATCTGGAGGATCTGATCGATGAGGTCGGATTCGTTCCTTTTTTTGCCAATGAGATAGAAGGTTTTTCGATAGAGGAGCATATAGGAAAGGGATGCTGGTATACCGACGGAGATAACGGCTTTTGGCCCGCATGGGAGTGGAAGGGACCCGTCATCACGGATATGAAGTGTGCGTACGGCAAGTTCCTGCGCGGAAAAGCAATGTATATCAGCAGAAAGCATTTCCCCGATTTTGCGAATTACCGCAGGGACGGATATGACTTCGATTCGAGATATGACGACGGGCTGGCTTCTTTTTACGACAAGGAGCTGTATGAACTCCTCGCCGAAAATGCGCCGGTAATGTCCAAACAGCTCAAATCCCTCGGAGGATACGGCAAGACCGGTAAAAAGGGCTTTGATTCATCGATATCAAGGCTTCAGAAGCAGTGTTATGTCGTTATAAGCGACTTTTGCTATGAAAAGGACAGATTCGGAAATGCGTACGGATGGGGAATTGCGGAATATTCGACTCCCGAGAAGCTGATGGGTAAGAAATTCACCGATTCGGTATACAAGCGTTCGCCCGAAGAATCCTATGAAAGGCTGGTGGGGCATTTTGCTAAGATCCTTCCGAATGCGGATATTTCGGATATAGAGCGGATTCTTAAATGATAAAGGAATAAATGTTGAAAGAACTTTTGGATTAGTGGTCCAAAAGTTCTTTTTTTGTCTTATAATTAGATTACTGTGACGGAGGGGGAAATATGAGTTTTGAATTATGGTTATTTGCGGTAAAGCGTCTGGCTCAGACTATGGATGCCGCACAGCTTATATATGACGGCCTTTCGGATGCCGATAAGGAACGTCTGAAAAAAGAATACGATGAATTCATAGCAGGCGGTGCCGGCGGTGAGGAAAAGGAACTCGAGGTGAGTATCCGGAAATTCTCCGATAAGGACCTTACACAGATGATAAAGGTCTGGAATGAGGTCGTGGACGAGGGGAATTCCTTTCCGCAGGAAGATATGCTTGATATCTTTTCGGGAAAAAAGCTTTTTAAGGCACAGAGTTATTCCGGAGTTGCGGAATGCGACGGCAAGATAGTGGGACTGTATATTCTTCATCCGGACGGAGAGGGAAGATGCGGTCATATCTGCAATGCCTCTTTTGCTGTAAGCTCGGAATGCCGCGGAAAGCATGTCGGCGAAAAGCTTGTAAAGGACTGTATTGAAAAGGCCGGGGAACTCGGCTTTATGATCATCCGGTTAAATGCCGTGGTTGAGACCAATACCCATGCCAGACACCTGTATGAAAGGCTCGGTTTCATGCGTATGGGGATCATTCCCGGCGGTTTTAAGATGAAGGACGGACATTACGAGAATATCTGCCCTTATTACCGTATTCTGTAAAATGTATTAGGAGGCTTGACGTTGTATGCTGGCTGAACACGAATTTCCGATACTTGAATTTGATGATGCGGGGGTTGCAAAGCTTAACCCCGCATCTTTTAATCCCGGGAAACTATCCTCAAATAAGATGATCATCACCTTTTTTCCCGAAGTTATGAATAAACTGCAGGAAAGCGGAAAGCTGGAGCCGGAGCATACCATCCCCGGGGAGAATCCCGTGTATATCTACAGATTTACCGATGATCCGAATGTGCTCATAACTCTCGGACAGGTCGGTTGTCCTGCGTGTGCGGGAAATCTCGATCTTTTCAACGAGATGGGTGTCAACAAGGTGATGTTCTGCGGCGGAGGCGGAGTCCTTGACAGAAATATCGAGGTAGGACAGATACTTCTTGTTGACGGTGCGATACGTGACGAAGGTTTTTCTTATCATTACCTTCCGCCTTCGAGAGTGGTAAATACCGACCCTGTCGTCACCGATAAAATAGCCGCATATCTCGAAAAGGAAAACGTACCGTACTTAAGAGGCCTTACCTGGACCATCGATGCGATCTTCCGCGAGACTGTCGATAAGATAGAACGCAGGAAAGCGGAGGGCGGCAAGATAGTCGAGATGGAGCAGGCCGGATGCATAGCGGTCGCAAAGTTCCGCGGATTCGAATACGGAGCGCTCATATACGGCGGAGACGACCTGTCCGGTGAGGAATGGTCCGAAAGAGGATGGAGGAGCCGTGAGGGCGTAAGATACGATCTTGTACAGCTCTGTAAAAAGCTTGTATATGAGATCTGAAAAAATTTTTTTAAAAGTGTGTTGACTCTGACATTATGTGAGGGATTATCGTTGCAGTGAGCTCAAAAATATCCATGGAGGTTGCTACTAATGCTTAAAATAGGAGAATTTACAAAATTATCCAGAGTAAGCATCAGGATGCTCAGACACTACGACGATATCGGACTCCTGAAACCCGCGGAGATTGACGACTTTACCGGATACCGATATTACCGTGAGGATCAGCTGTTTACGGCAGGAAGGATCGCATCACTCAAGGACATGGGATTTCCTTTGTCGGATATCATCAAGATCCTGGATTCGTATGATGATAAGGAGAAGATGGATGCATTCCTTTCCGAAAGACAGAAGGAGCTGGCTAAGCTTTCCGAAGAGACTGAGTACAAACTGATGCTTCTGGATTCGGCCCGAAAGAGGCTGAGGAAGGAGCAGAATATGAGTTTTGATGTAACTGTAAAGACAATACCCGAAAGATATGCGGCCACCGTACAGATGGTCGTTCCCCATTACGAGGATGAAGGAATGCTGTGGGGCGTCATGATGGGAGAGTGTAAGAACCTTATTCCCGATGATCCCTGTCTTGCGGCTGCGGAGTTCCTTGATGATGAGTTCAAGGAGGAAAATGTTGAGATCGTTGCCTGGATGACCGTAAAAGGAAAGTATGACGATACCGAGCATGTAAAGTTTAAGACACTCCCCGCAGTGAAGGTTGCAAGCTGTATCATCAAGGGCAGCTACGATCAGATGGGGGAAGCGTATGCGACGGTTGTATCCTGGATCAAGGCAAACGGATACAGGATGAACGGACATATGTTCAACATCTATCATGTGAGTCCGGCACAGACACAGAATCCGGATGAGTATGTAACGGAAGCCTGCTTCCCCGTAGAATAAAGAAAAAGTAAGGCCAAGGGGTATTTATAGCTCCTTGGCCTTAGTATATAATTGTATCTGTCTGAAACCGTGATTCTTCGGAGAATATTTCAATGAATTTCGATGCTTTTGTAAATGATATAGTGACAAACGGTTGGAACGTATTCGGTGCGGAGGTGTACGAGGACGGAAAACTCATACACTCATTCGGAGATACCACAGACAACGTTCACGAGATCTACTCCGCCACAAAAGCGGTTCTTTCCGTTACCGTGGATATCGCAAAAGAAGATGTGAAATTCGATATTGATAAGCCGATAACATATTATCTTCCGAAGAACAGGATCGAAGCTTTACCTGAAGAACAGAGAAGAACCTTTGACAGATTATCTGTCAGGAGATTTCTCACGATGTCCGTGGGTGATTTTCCTTTCCGTCCGGAGGGAGACAGCTTTCTTGATTTTTCCCTGAATGTAAAGATAAATAATCCGGACGAGCGCATATTTAATTACAACAATATCAGTGCTTATCTTGTAGGCGTTGCACTTTCCGAAGCGCTCGGAACGGATCTCGGAAAGTATATCGAGG
>JAFZWW010000134.1 GCA_017617005.1 Lachnospiraceae bacterium | reverse complement strand
CCTCCTTTCACGAATATTTTCGGGACCGGGCGGAGAAAACTCCACGACACAAAGCGAGAGATGCCGTTTTTTGCCTACCCGACAGGATATGTCCTGTCGGGGAAAATCTTATTTTTTCGAGGGTTTGCGGGATTTTGCCGTACTCTTTTTGACAGGTTCCGCCTTCTCGGGTTCTTTTTTCAGTGCGGTAATGACCATTCCGGCTATGGAAAATGCAAAAAGGATCACCGGCCAGACAAAAACAGTGACGAACTGACCGAACTCGGGAAGAATATTATCATTTAATCCGAGAATGAGCGTCAGTTCGATGCACTGTATTATGAACATGATGAAAGAAATTATAAGGGAAGTCAGAACGTAAAAAATCTTAAAGGCCACGCCTTTGATACTATCTTTGGTCAGGCGGTCTTTTAAGATCCAGACATACAAAAAGTACACAGCCGATCCGAAGATGAAAACTCCGAAAAAATAGGCTAAAGGATTATATTTATAATCTATCCCACCATATATGACCTGGGAAAACTCTGCAGGTTTTCTTTTTCCGAGGAACTGGACCGCGTTTGCGGGCAATGATGCGAATGTGACAAGTACGAGATAGAGAATCTCAAAACCTATGATCTTAGCTTTTCCCTTCATACGGTTACCTCAAAACGTTTTCCAAACTTTATAAAAAAAGCGGCATCTCGTAATGAAATGCCGTTTTCGCGTTCCCGGGCGGATTCGAACCGCCGGCCTTTCGCTTAGGAGGCGAACGCTCTATCCTGCTGAGCTACGGAAACATTAACCCAAAGGCTCGGCATCGTCTTCATCATCCGAAGGATAATTGATCCTGCCCTGGAGCCAGACGATACCTTTGAACCGTCTGCCCGGTTTGGGTTCACCGAGCAAATCCATTATATTGATGGCAACGTCAAATGTCAAATCATTAACAAGGAGGGTTAAAATACAGACCTCCTCATCAGAGATATTATTCCTGATCCTGCGGACTTTTACGATCTCTCCGAGTACATTGTACTGGTCGCACTCGACTCCGTAGGGCATGATGCTCGTATAGACTATGCTGTAGAGGTCTTCCTGTCCGACTCTTCTGGATACTTCGCTGTAAAGATCCATATCCTGCATGGTCAGTTCTTCGATCGCATCTTCATTGCCGCCCTTTGCACTCTTCATCAGGCGGTATCTTTCGACTTTTCTCAGGTTGTCCGCTGCTTCGTCGGGATTTCCCTTATCGGAAGGAAGAATGATCGTTCCTTTTATGGAAAGTCCGGACAGCGTAAGGGTGGTGCCCTTTATCGGAAGCTTGCCCGAAACCTGCGCACTGATATAAGGGATCTTGTTCTGGACATAGAAGATCAGGGACATTCCCAATCTCACGTCGTCACAGATCCCGGCATACGAATCCCTTGCGGCATGTCTTTCGACCGACACGTCCTCGGTTGAGGTAATGCCGGTGCCCTTAAGGTACGGGAAATAATAATCCGTATGGAAAAGATCATCCTCGCTGAAGGTTCCGGCGGCGGTTATTCCGATGCCTTCTCCAACGTCCTTGGAAAATTCCGCAAGCATGACATCGTCGAGGGACATGGTATAGCCTCTTGCATCATTTTTCTTGACGCTCGTGAGCACCAGTTCCTTGATGTCATCTCTGTTTATTTTACTGAAGCCGATGGCTCTCAGGAATTTATGCATATTACTTCTTAGGTTCTATTTTGGTCTTTCCGCCCATGTAAGGCTGAAGGGCCTTGGGGATATTTATGCTGCCGTCCTCGTTGACATTGTTCTCGAGAACCGCGATGAGTCCTCTGGGAGTTGCGAGTACGGTATTGTTAAGAGTATGAACGAGATAGGTTCCGTTCTCTCCCTTGGTACGGATGCCGAGTCTTCTTGCCTGGGCATCTCCGAGGGTCGAGCATGAACCGACCTCGAAATATTTCTGCTGTCTGGGGCTCCATGCCTCTACGTCACAGGACTTGACCTTAAGGTCCGCAAGGTCTCCGCTGCAGCACTCAAGAGTTCTTACGGGAACATCAAGTGCTCTGAAGAAATCAACGGTGAACTGCCACATCTTGTTGTACCAGTCCATGGAATCCTCGGGCTTGCAGAGGACTACCATCTCCTGCTTTTCAAACTGATGGACTCTGTAAACGCCTCTTTCCTCGATGCCGTGTGAACCTACTTCTTTTCTGAAGCAGGGTGAATATGAGGTAAGGCACTGGGGAAGCGATCCTTCATCGATGAGCTGTCCCTGGAATCTTCCGATCATGGAGTGCTCACTGGTTCCGATGAGGTAAAGGTCCTCGCCCTCTATCTTGTACATCATGGCTTCCATTTCCTTGAAGCTCATAACACCGTTAACAACATTGCTTCTGATCATGAAAGGAGGGATGCAATAGGTGAATCCCTTGTCGATCATGAAATCTCTCGCAAAAGAAAGCATTGCGGAGTGAAGTCTTGCGGCATCACCGATAAGATAATAGAATCCGTTTCCACTGGTACGTCCTGCGGCATCCTTATCAAGTCCGCCTATTTTATCGAGAATATCTGCATGATAGGGAACTTCGAATGAAGGAACAACGGGCTCACCGAATTTCTCGATCTCGACGTTTTCGCTGTCGTCTTTTCCGATGGGAACGGACTCGTCGATGATGTTGGGGATGACCATCATGATCTTAGTTATCTTCTCTCCGAGCTCTTCCTCGATCTTCTCGAGCTCCTCGAGTCTCTTTGCACCGGCTTCGACCTCGGCCTTCTTAGCCTCAACCTCTGCCTTGAGCTTTTCAGCTTCTGCGGTATCTCCCGAGCTTTCGGCCTTCTTCATTCTGCCCATAAGTCCGCCGATCTCTTTGGATACGGAGTTTCTCTTGGATCTGAGCGCGTCGCCTTCCTGCTTTGCCGCCCTGACCTGATCGTCGAGTCCCTTGACTTCGTCGACAAGTGCGATCTTTTCATCCTGGAATTTCTTTTTGATGTTTTCCTTTACAAGATCGGGATTCTCTCTTATGAGCTTAATGTCTATCATTGTTATACCTCTGTTCCGTCGCGTAAGCGGCATTTATTCAAGTCGCGAAAGCTTGCTTTCGCCAAAATTTTTATTTGTGTATCGCTTCGGTGAGAGCCTGCTGTTCCTCGGCTCCCAGCTCGTGCTTGCATTTTCCGTTCTCTATCTCTCTCGTGTAGACGTATCCGCCTTCGGTTGAGTAGACGTTATTGATGAGGACTCCGTTATTCTTTTCATCGAGGATGACCACCACCGCGCTCATCTCTCCGCCGAGCTGTTCATAAGCATCATATTTTACAATTGCCATTTTCTGGTAGACATTCTTAAGCCTTCCGTAAATGGTGCTTATGTCGCGGGTGTTCTTATCCGTATCCTCGAGAAGCTTTTTGTTGTCCGCGATTATCTGGTCGAGTTCTGCTTCAAGACTCTTTCCATCTTCGCCGGATGTAAGATCGTCAACCCTTTCGGTAAGTGCGAGGATCTTCTTTTTCTGTCCGGAAGATACCGCTATGAGGATAATGATGATCAGTAATGATAGTGCAAAAAGAATGATCAGCCAGATTGCGGGATCCGTCCCGCCAAGTCCCATGGAATTAAGGATGCTGCTCTGCAAATTTTTCTCCTCCCGGATCCTGATCTGTATTTACGCTTCAGCTTCTGAGCTTTGCAGCGATTCGGTCAAGATCTTCGTTATTGTAGAATTCAATGGTCACGGTTCCTGCACCGTTTCCCTTACCCGTGATCGAAACCTTGGTTCCGACCGCCATCTTGAGGTTTTCTTCCATATCATGGTAGAAGACCTTGAGTGCTTCGTCGGTAACGGCTCTGGGCTTTGCGGGTTTCTTAAGTGAATTGACGAGTTTTTCTACATCACGTACATTGAGCTTTTCGTCAACGATCTTCTGTGCGATCTCTTCCTGCTTCTCGGGATCTTCGATCGCAAGGAGCGCTCTTCCGTGTCCGGCGCTGATCAGATCTTCGATCAGCATCTCCTGAACTTTTTCGGAAAGCTTCAAAAGTCTGATGGAATTGGTTATCGCGGATCTGCTTTTTGAGATCCTCTCTGCGATATCATCCTGAGTCAGATCAAATTCATCTACGAGCCTCTTGTATCCCTGAGCTTCCTCGATAGGATTCAGGTCGGCTCTCTGAATATTTTCGATAAGCGAGATTTCGAGAATCTCCTTTTCGGAAT
This sequence comes from Lachnospiraceae bacterium, assembly GCA_017617005.1. Classification (GTDB taxonomy): domain Bacteria; phylum Bacillota; class Clostridia; order Lachnospirales; family Lachnospiraceae; genus AC2028. The sequence continues at coordinate 134 of JAFZWW010000134.1, read as the reverse complement.
AATTACCGATGATGACAGGTACTTCCTTGAGACCCGCAAGCTTACATGCTCTCCATCTTCTCTCACCGGCTATGATCTCATAATAATCTTTTCTGTCCTGTACAAGTATGGGCTGGATCAGTCCGTGGATCTTG
>JAFZWW010000133.1 GCA_017617005.1 Lachnospiraceae bacterium | reverse complement strand
TTCTCCGGCATCAATTCTGATGGATACAAGACTCTCGACGAGGGCGCTACCGTTACCTTCGATATCGAAGTTGACGAAGCAAAGGGCAAGGAGCGCGCTGTCAACGTTACTGTACAGAAGTAAACCGTTTGAATATAGATAAATATATTCAGTAAGATAGCGAACCAAAAAGCGGATGACCAAGGTCATCCGCTTTTTCTTTTTATATTCCCCATACACCTAACAGAAGATATCTCAGAAGTACATATATCGCAAGATGTGCGGGATAGAACACGTAGAAGAAATATTTCATCTTCAGTCCGCGCTTTCCGTTATAGAGTTCAACGGGAAGTGCCGAGATAAATGCGGTGAGTTCTCCGAAGCTCATTATCGACAGTGCCAGGACACCTGCGGTAAAGCCGTTGACCCATGCGGGTCTTACAAGCCACATGATCACTACCGCGAGAACTCCCCACCCGCCGTAATCTGTACACAGGCCTTCGGCAAGTGTGAAGAATCCCAGAACATAAAGCATTCCGACACTGATACGCATCTTTGTTTCTGCATTTACTTTCTTGGTCTTTATGAGCCAGAAAACAATACCGAACACAAAACCGCACGCACCGGAGATGACCTTCTGTATGGGATCACTCAGTTCAAATATCGATCCGATGACCACTCCTATAATACTGCCCATGCTCGTTATCGAAGCAAACGCACCGAATACCGCGGCTATAATTATTCCTGTCTTTCCTACGAATTTATGGAATCCGTTAAAGCTCTCCTGCTTCTTTACATGATCGGCTGCCAGGAGTGCGAGCACCGCAATGAAAAGAGTAAAGAATACATTCTGATGCTTAAGTGTGATCTCACCGAAGAATGCCATATCAAAAGGCACGTCGGAAACAAGTGCGAATAAACCAAGCCTTATAAGATACTTCTTCATATTGTGCGTATGAAGGAATCCTTCGACAAGAAGGAAACAGAATATCGGGAATGCGAGTCTTCCGATAGCACGTATGGTTATATCGATGCTCAGGACCCTTTCGGGAACTCCCATCCAGTCCATCCAGAGCCAGGGAACTCTCGAGCATATAAGATCCTTGGCGTAGTCGGTTCCGTACGGCTGCAGTACATGGTACAGATAGAACTCCACGATGGATGCGCCGAAATGATCGATGAACATCGAGATTATCGCGATGATCTTCAGGGTGCTGCCGGTTATGCTGAATTTTTCTTCATTCGTCTGAATCTGTTCTTCCATTTATGTATCCTTCCATTATCTCAAGGAGCTGTTCCCTGCCCTGCTTTGTCTCTGCGGAAAAAGGAATGACCTTTACATCTTTTTCCGTTTTCAGGACAGTCTTTATATTCTTTACCTGCTTATCTATCTGGCTTCTCTTTAGCTTGTCCGCTTTGGTCGCGATAACCACGGGAGTAAGTCCCGCGGAAACTATCCAGTCATACATCTGCCTGTCATCGCCCGTGGGATCGTGCCTGATGTCGACAAGGAGCACAACGCATTTGAGTGTCTTAGACATCCTCAGATACTTTTCTATCATCGGTCCCCACTTGGCGCGTTCCTGCATGGATGTCTTCGCATATCCGTAACCGGGAAGATCGACAAGATAAAAGTAAATGTCTTCGGGAAGACTCTCCTCACCGCATCTTACCTTGTAGAAATTAACGGTGCGTGTCTTGCCGGGTTCGGAGCTGGTACGCGCAAGCTTCTTCCTGCAAAGGAGCGTATTGATCAGCGATGATTTTCCGACATTGCTCCTGCCCGCGAATGCGATCTCGGGCTCCGCGTTTACGGGAAACTTACTCGTTATCCCGCATACGATATCAAGTTCTGCGTTTTTTACAGTAAGCATAGATTTCCTTTAAAAAGACCCCGGATGTAAGCCCCGGGGTCATATGTACTGCTTTTATACTGCGTCTTTCTTTTTGATGAGCTTAACGACTTCGGGATTGCCGCCGTTTTCGACAGCTGCCTTTGTCACGAGACATTTCTTGATCGAATCGTCGGAGGGAATGTCGTACATTACGTTCATCATGGATTTCTCCATTATCGAACGAAGTCCTCTCGCTCCGGTCTTGCGCTCATAAGCCTGATCCGCAACCGATTCAAGTGCGGCATCTTCGAAATCAAGTTCAACGCCGTCCATCTCGAAGAGCTTCTTGTACTGCTTTACAAGTGCGTTCTTGGGCTCCTTTAAGATCTTGATGAGAGCTTCCTTATCGAGTCCTTCAAGGCTTACGGCAATGGGTACACGGCCTACGAACTCGGGGATCAGTCCGAATTTGATGAGATCCTGGGGCTCAACCTTCTTGAAGACCTCTCCGATCTCTTTTTCATTCTTGCTTGCAAGCTCGGTATTGAAGCCGATGGTCTTCCTGTTGAGTCTTGTCTCGATTATCTGCTCGAGTCCGTCAAATGCACCGCCGCAGATAAAGAGGATGTTCGTGGTGTCGATCTGGATCAGTTCCTGGTGGGGATGCTTTCTTCCTCCCTGGGGCGGAACGGATGCGACCGTACCTTCGATTATCTTGAGAAGCGCCTGCTGAACGCCTTCACCCGATACATCCCTGGTGATGGATACGTTCTCGGTCTTCTTGGTTATCTTATCGATCTCGTCGATGTAAACGATTCCGCGTGATGCCTTGGCAACATCGTAATCCGCAGCCTGTATCAGCTTGAGAAGGATGTTCTCGACATCTTCACCGACATAGCCTGCCTCGGTGAGTGTTGTGGCATCTGCGATGGCAAAAGGAACATTGATGATCTTGGCAAGAGTCTGTGCAAGATAAGTCTTTCCGCTTCCTGTAGGTCCGAGAAGAAGAATGTTGCTCTTCTGGAGCTCCACATCGTCCTCCTTGGGGGGATTGGTCACTCTCTTGTAATGATTGTAGACTGCAACGGAAAGAGCCTTCTTGGCCTCTTCCTGGCCTATTACGTACTCATCCAGGAATTCCTTGATCTGGCGGGGCTTGAGCAGTCTGATCTCATCGCTTGATGAAGACGAAGAAGATCTTACCTCTTCTTCCTCCAGATCGTCCTCGATGATATCGGAACAGATGCCTATGCACTCGTCACAGATATAAATTCCGGGAGGGCCCGCAACAAGTTTTCTTGTTTCCTTCTTCGGCTTACCGCAAAAGGAACATCTTATTTCATCAGTGTCTTTCTTTGATGCCATTATTTCTTGTCTCCGGTGTCGTGGCTCTCGATAACGGAATCAACAAGTCCGTACTCGACAGCTTCCTTAGCGCTCATCCAGTTGTCCCTGTCCGTATCGATGCACACCTGATCGTAGGATTTGCCGGTATTCTCGGCAAGGAGCCTGTTGAGCTTTTCCTTGGTGCGGATGATGTTCTTGGCAGCGATCTCGATATCGGATGCCTGTCCCTTTGCTCCGCCCAGAGGCTGATGGATCATGACCTCGGCATTGGGAAGGATGTATCTCTTTCCCTTTGCACCTCCTGCAAGAAGGAATGCTCCCATGCTTGCGGCCATACCGATGCATACGGTTGAGACATCGCTCTTGATGTAGTGCATTGTATCGTAGATAGCCATTCCCGCGGTAACCGAACCGCCGGGGCTGTTGATGTAAAGATGGATATCCTTCTCGGGATCTTCGGCTTCAAGGAAAAGAAGCTGAGCTACAACGATACTTGCGGTGTCGTCATTTACCTCGTCTCCGAGGAAGATGATCCTGTCCTTTAAAAGTCTGGAATAAATATCATAAGAGCGCTCGCCCTTAGATGTCTGTTCAATTACATAAGGCACTAAACCGGACATTTATACCTCCTTAGCATTGTCGGTGATGAAGTCCATAGCCTTCTTAACGAGAAGGTCCTTGTCCATCTCCTTAAGTCCCTTTGCTTCAAGCATCTCTCTTACCTTGTCTACTTCGAGCTGGTAAGCTTCTGCCATTGATTCGTATTCCTTCTGACGGTCCTCATCGGTAACGGTCATGCCCTCTGCATCGGCAACTGCCTGGAGAACAAGACGGCTCTTGATGCGGTCCTCAGCCTGAGGTCTTACCTGCTCCATCATGCGGTCAAGGGTAAGGCCGGTGTACTTAACATAGCTGTCCCATGAAAGACCCTGCATTGAAAGTCTCTGCTGGTAATCCCTGATGATGAGCTTCTGCTCGGTCTCAAAGATCTCCTCGGGAACATCCATCTTCGCATTCTCGACAACCTTGGCAATAGCCTCGTCCTGCTTCTTGCCTCTTGCCTCATTGAGCTTATCAACCTCAAGGTCGCTTCTTACGGAATCCTTGTAATCCTTGATATTCTCGAAGCCCTTGTCTGCGGCATAATCATCATCGAGAGCGGGAACGATCTTCTCTTCGATCTCGCCCACCTTGCACTTGAAGACTGATGCCTTTCCTGCAAGTGACTCCTCGTGATAATCCTCGGGGAAGCTTACGTTTACTTCAACATCGGCACCGATCTCAGCGCCTACGAGCTGCTCCTCGAATCCGGGAATGAACTGTCCGGAGCCGATGGTAAGGAGATGATTGGTTCCCTTTCCGCCTTCGAAAGGAACACCGTCAACAAATCCTTCGAAATCGAGCTTGATGCGGTCACCGTTCTGAACAGGTCTTTCAACCTTCTCGAATCTTGCGTCCTTATCGAGCTCGGAATTAATCTTCTTTTCAACATCCTCATCGGTAACAACGGTATCAACCTTTGCGATCTCGATACCCTTGTAATCGCCGAGGGTGACCTCAGGTCTTACACAAACGGTTGCGGTGAAGATAACGGGCTTGCCTTCCTCAGCCTGAACAACCTCGAACTGGGGACTGCTCATGATATCCTCTTCAACCTCGTCATATGCCTTCTCATACTCATCGGGGATGAGCTCGTCGAGAGCGTCGTTGTAGAAAACCTCTTTTCCGTACATCTTCTCGATGACATTCTTGGGCGCCTTGCCCTTTCTGAATCCGGGGATGGAGATCTTGCCTTTCTCCTTGTTATATGCCTTTACAAGGGCCTTGTCGAACTCCTCGGCAGCGACCTCGATCGTCAATTTAACCTTGCTTCCTTCAAGCTTTTCAACACTAACGCTCATTTTGAAAAATCTCACTTTCTGAAAATATAAATTTACCTTTTCCGTGCGGTCTTAAAACCCTTGTTTTCCACCGCGCAGACAAATTTCAGTATATCCGAAAACATCGCAAATATCAAGGGTTTAGGACTGAACGTTTCGGGAAACCGTTACCTGCTGCCCGTTTTCGAGCTCCCTCAGTTCCCTCTCCGCTTTCTTTTCCAGTTTCCTGTATCCGCGGGGCGTCTGGGTCGCTATCTCGGTAAGGCGGGACAGCACGCTGTACATGTCGGGGATCCTTGTTACGGGGTCATAAGCACAGCACTGCCTGATCAGAAGCTCCAGACATGCTGAAAAACCGGGGTCTATGGCTCTTATTGACACAATGTCATCATCTGGATCGGCCTTCTGTCCGGTCAGCATATGGTAGAAAAGCTTACCGAAAGCGTATACATCGGAGTACATTCCCTGTCCGCCGGGGTCCATGATCTGCTCGGGGGCACTGTCGCCCTTCGTTCCCGCCATGGAAAGATGTGCTTCGCTTAAAAAGCACGCCGCACCCAGGTCACAGAGCCTGAGACTTCCGTCCGGCTGGAGGATCAGATTCTCCGCCTTCAGATCCCTGAAAAGTATATTTCCGTCAGACTGCTGCAGAAATGAGATGCCGTCCGCAACCGCGATCGCAAATCTCATACACTCGGGCTGGGTAAAGCCTCCCCTCCTTGCGATGCAGTCCGCAAAATTCTCTCCCCAGACATATTCCCTGAGGATGTAATATGTATCTTCATCGAATGACTGATAGTACTTCGGAAAAAGAGGATGATCGGCAAGCTTAAGGAACTTGGCTTCCCTGTCCCTTAAAGACTTGTCTTCAATCTCCTTCAGAGCGAAGTACTCATCATCTTTTTTTACCCTGTAGACGTTGGCGAAAGCTCCGCTTCCCACCAGCATCCGTTCATCAAATTCGATCATATGATCCTGCCTTTATATGTTAAGGCTCTTTACGGCAAGTGCCGCCATACAGCCTTTAAAATCATCGTCCGTAAGTTCTCCGAGCACCCTGTCAAAGAATGCGTCATCGCGTATATCCCCCGCGGAAAAGACGGATATGAGCGAAAGGAATGCGTTGTCGGTTTTCTTTTCCGGAAGGAGCTGCTCATCCGCCCATTCTTCGGGACAGACCGCAAGTATGCTTCCCGGTGCCAGTGCTACGGTAGTATCTCCGCCGATCTCTGAAGACAGGCATTTGATCACCCTGCTCTTTCCGAGAACCTCAGAGATGCGTATCACGCACATGCCCGAGCCTTCCTGTGTCCATACGTATGCATTTTCCGATACCGCAAAGATTCCCGCACATCCGCTTCCGAAGTTCATCTCCGGACCTGTCAGCGGATTTCCGTCATCATCCGAAGCAGGCTTTTCGGAGAGTGTGAATAGATGATCCTCTCCATACCTTGAGATCCCGCCGATTATTTCACGCTGAAATCCCGATGCGAGCTTTCCCCTGGTCCTGCCGTTTATGAAAGGCACGTTGCCTTCGTCCGTCATCTCGTCAAGATCGCCGCACACCGTATAGAAAACATTATTCCCTTTTACGCCGGCCTTTTCAAGAACAATATGGCCGCACTTTTTTATGTATCCAGTAAGAAATTCAGATCGCATAAAATCCGGATTCTGTAATGCATCCGCTTGTTCTGTAAGACTTACTCTCAGCCCTTGAGTACCGCTTCCCTTGCTTGCCTTTCGGCATCAAGTATCTCTTCAACCGTAGGGTTATCCTTAACCCTGCAGGTGCTCATGGCCTTTTCGATATCCTCATAGATACCGAGGAAGCCTGTCTTGTGGTCAAGAAATCTTGCGACCGCTTCTTCGTTGGCCGCGTTAAATACAGTCGGCATCGTTCCGCCGGTTTTGGCCGCATCCAGTGCAAGTGCGAGACCTCTGAAGGTTTCGGTATCGGGCTTTTCGAATGTCAGCGCAGCAGTCTCGAACAGGTCGAGCTTGGCAGAGTTCATGGGTTTCCTGTCGGGATAAAAGAGAGCGTAATTGATGGGAAGCTTCATGTCGGGAGTTCCCATCTGTCCGACAACAGCACCGTCAGCAAATTCCACTGCGGAATGCAGAACGCTCTGTGGGTGGACCGTAACGCATACTCTCTCCGGACCCACACCGAAGAGCCATGATGCTTCCATGACTTCGAGGCCCTTGTTGACAAGGCTCGCTGAGTCTATGGTTATCTTCTTTCCCATGTTCCAGTTGGGGTGCTTGAGTGCATCCTCGGGAGTCTTGGCAGCAAGCTCATCCTTCTTCATTCCCCTGAAAGGACCGCCCGAGCATGTAAGGATGATCTTCTCTATCCTGCTCCTCGGCGAACCCTGAAGCGACTGGAATATCGCGGAGTGCTCACTGTCAACGGGAAGGATCTTTATTCCCTTCTTCTCCGCAAGGGGCATGATGATATGTCCCGCACAGACAAGAGTTTCCTTATTTGCAAGTGCGATATCCTTGCCGGCTTCGATTGCGGCGATGGTGGGACGGATGCCGATCATTCCGACGATCGCGGTGACCATGATGTCGTATCCGGGATCGGAAGCCATTTCGAGGAGTCCGTCCATCCCCGCAAGAACCTTCACACCGCTCAGATCGGATATTCTTGTCTTGAGTTCCGCAGCGGCTTTCTCATTGCCCATTGCGGCAACCTTCGGCATGAATTCGCGGATCTGCTCTTCGATCAGATCAACGTTCGTGCCCGCAGCGAGTGCGAACACTTCAAGCTCATCTTTATTTTGTCTTACGACCTCGAGTGTCTGAGTTCCTATCGAACCCGTTGAACCGAGGACAGAAATCTTTTTCATATCATATACCGTTAATGAAAAATGTTATGTATATCGTTGAAGAAAACGGCGACAACGATGATCAGCAGCAGTACCATTCCCGCGAGGTGAACGTACGCTTCTTTCTTGGGAGGTACGGGTTTTCCGCGCACAAGCTCGATCAGTGCGAAAAGAAGACGTCCGCCGTCAAGTGCGGGAACGGGAAGCATGTTGAAGATTCCGAGATTGACAGTCAGGAGAAGCATGAGGTTCAGCATATTCACAAGAACCGTCTGCCATCCGTACGGGCTGGTCTCTTCAATGATGTCACCGACCATGTTCACGACACCGACGGGGCCCGCAACATTCTGTCGTGAAAGCCTTCCCGTGACGAGTGCGCCGAGACTCTTCCACACCATGATCACGTTGTATCTCATCTCATACCAGGTATACCTGAAAGCGTCACCGCCTTTGAGTTCCTCGACATAAGTGTCATTTATTATTCCGAACATATATTTTCCGTACTCTTCACTGTAGTAAGGAGTAAGAACGATATCGAGAGTCTCTCCGTTCCTTTCGACCTTGAGATGTGCATCACCGCCGCGGTAAAGAGTGGTATAGACGGACACCTCATCATACAGATAGATCTTCTGTCCGTCGATCGCAGTGATCTTATCACCCGGAAGAAGTCCCGCAGCTTCCGCAGCACCGCCTTCGATGATCTCGGTGATGACGGGTTCGCGGATGAGGATCATGTTCACCATTATGAATGCGACTATGAATCCGAGAATGAAATTAAAAAGAGGACCCGCAACAAGAGTTGCTATCTTCGCCCAGGGTCTTGCATTCGGAAACTTACTTCTGTCCGGAATGCGGTTTTCATCCGCGGACTGTTCATCCTTATCGATTTCATCCATACCGTCATAAACGCACGCTCCTCCGAGAGGAAGAAGACATACCTTAAAAACAGTTTCACCTTTTTTGAACTTGAAGATGACGGGACCGAAGCCTACGAGAAATTCCTTGACCCTGATGCCGTTTGCCCTGGCAAGCAGGTAATGACCGAACTCATGAGAAATGACAACGATCGAAAAGATTATGATAAACCATAAGATTGAAGAGATCATATTCATGACAAAACTCCTTACCGCATCCGCAGATCATGATGCGGCTATCAGAAGGTAAGTGAGTATGTAAGCTGCCGGTGCGCAGAGGATCATGGAATCGAATCTGTCCATGATGCCGCCGTGTCCGGGGATGAGCTTTCCGAAATCCTTGATATTGTTGTTGCGCTTGATCCCGGATGCCGCAAGGTCTCCCACCATTCCCATGAGTGCACCCACTCCGCAGATGAGAGCAAGTCTCCACTCGACATAAGGAACGGGAAGAAATCTCTTAACGTAAAAGAGACCGAATAACAATCCTATTACCGCACTTCCTATGATGCCTCCGATGCAGCCTTCGGTGGACTTTTTGGGAGAAAGCTGTCCGAACGGATGGTGACGTCCGAGAAGCATACCGGTGCAATATGCAAGGGTATCGCATCCCCAGGAAGTGATGAGAACGATCCAGATAAGAAATTCCCTGCCCTCAAGCTCCCTTATCATATAAATGAAACTGAGCATGACCGGACAATAAAGGACACTGAATACCGTCCTTACAATACGGTCCGTCGAGTACACGGGGAATCTCAGAACAAACCAAACGAGTTCGACAAGCATAAAGCCGCCGATGACCAGTATAAGAAATGTCTTGTCCTCAGTGAAAGTAACGGACAGATAATAAAGAATGATCGAAGCAAATGCGATGTTATCCGGACCGTTCAGTTCACGGCGTTCGGTCTCGGAACAGAGAGCCTTTACCAGTTCACAGTAACCGATAAGTGATATGACCATTAATACGGCGGAAAGAAGATAACCGCCGACAGCGAAGGAAAATCCAAGTCCGAATATAAGAACTATTCCGCTTAAAAGTCTTTTGACGAACATCAGGTTCCCCCGAAATTTTTATTCTTCGCCTTTTACAAGGCCGCCGAAGCGTCTCGTTCTCGATGCATAGCTTTCAAGAGCCTTATCAAGTTCAGCTTCGGTAAAATCAGGCCACGCACAATCGGCGAAGTAGAATTCACTGTATGAAAGCTGCCACAAAAGGAAATTGGACAGTCTCTCTTCTCCGCAGGTACGGATAAGAAGATCCGGATCCGGCATGCCCGCAGTGTCGAGTGCGGAAGCAAGATCTTCTTCGGAAAGATTCTTCAAAAACTCCGCATCATGCTCGGATGAAAGCTTTCTCACGGCACGGACTATTTCATCCCTTCCGCCGTAATTGAGTGCGATTGTAAAGTTAAGACCCGTATTGTCTTTCGTTGCTTCCTCGAGACCTGCGATCGATATGCGGAGATCTTCATCGAGTCCGCTCTTGTCTCCGATGACCCTTACGCGCATGTTGTTCTTCATTGCACGCTTTACGGAATTTTTCATGTAATCCCTTAGAAGCTTCATCAGCAGTGCAACTTCATCCGCGGGTCTCTTCCAGTTCTCTGACGAGAAAGCATAAACCGTAAGATACTTTATCCCTTTGTTCCATACGATCTCACACATGTCCTCAAGAACATGTGCGCCCTGAACATGTCCGGCATTTCTCGGGAGGCCCTTTTTCTTGGCCCACCTGCCGTTACCGTCTAAGATTATCGCAAGATGCTCGGGAACAATAGCCATTATACGGTCATGAGCTCCTTGGTCTTCTCTTCGAGAGCCTTATCGATCTTGGCAATATACTCATCGGTAAGCTTCTGGAGCGAATCGGTAAGATCGGCAGCCTCATCCTCTGAGATCTCGCCCTTACCGAGCTTCTTGAATTCTTCGTTGCCGTCTCTTCTTACGTTTCTGAGAGCAACCTTTCCGTCCTCAGCCTTCTTCTTGATATCCTTAACAAGATCCTTACGTCTTTCCTCGGTAAGCTCGGGGAACTGAAGTCTGATGACACTTCCGTCATTCTGGGGATTGATTCCGATATCGGAAGTCTGGATAGCCTTCTCGATAGCCTTGAGAAGGGTCTTGTCCCAGGGTGCGATCTGGATGATACGTGCTTCGGGAACGGAAACGTTTCCTACCTGCTGGATGGGGGTGGGAGTTCCGTAATAGTCAACCCTGATCTTGTCGAGAACGTGGGGATTTGCTCTTCCCGCACGTACGGAAGCATATTCCTCAGCGAGGAAATCAAGGGTCTTCTTCATCTTATCTTCATATGACTGTAATCTGGCATCCATAATTATCCGCCTTTCTTAAACCGTTATCCTGGTTCCGTTAAACTTTCCGTAAAGAGTATTTACTATGCTGCCCTCTTCATTCAGTGAAAAGACAGCCATGGGCATCTTATTGTCTCTTGCAAGAATCGATGCGGTCATATCGACTACCTGAAGATTCCTTGCGATGACATCATCGATGGTGATCTCGTCGAATCTCTTTGCATCCGGATTCTTGGCGGGATCCGAATCATAAACTCCGTCGATTGACTTTGCAAGAAGTATCTGGTCCGCTTCGACCTCAACGGCTCTGAGTACTACGCCCGTATCGGTAGAGAAGTAAGGATGCCCGGTACCTCCCGCGAAGAATACGATATGTCCTTCTTCGAAAGCCTTGTTGGCCTTATCCTTTGAAAAAAGATCCGTAAAAGCACCAATGGTGAAAGGAGTGAGTATATCGGTCTTAAGTCCGACGGATCTGCATATCTCGGAAACATATAATGCGTTCATTACCGTTGCGAGCATTCCGATCTGGTCTGCCTTGGTACGGTCGATATTCTCCGAGCTTCTTCCTCTCCAGAAATTTCCGCCGCCGATGACCACACCGACCCGGGTTCCTTTTCCTGCGATCTCCTTGATCTGATCTGCGACCATCCTTACGGTGGGTTCGTCAAATCCCTTGCCCGAAGGTCCTGCAAGTGCTTCGCCGCTGAGCTTCAAAAGTATCCTCATACCGGTCTCCTTTAAGGTTTATCCTGTCAGTTTTCTTTCTTAGCCTTCTTCTCGGGTCTGGTCTCGGGCTTGTAATCATCAAAGAATGCGGTAGGGCTGACCTCTGCATAAGCCTGTGAGCAGATACCTTCAAGAGCGGCACCGTTGTTGATCTGTACAGACTTGGAGCGGATGTTGCCCATTACGATAGCGGTTGAATCGAGGATGACGGGGCCGTGTACATCGATGTCTCCCTTTACCGCGCCTGCGATCGCTGCGCTGAATGCGGAGATGTTACCTACGACTACGGTCCCCGCACCGATCTTAACGGAGCTTTCGCTGGTGACATTACCGGTGATCTTGGCATTCTCTGCGAATACTTCCTTTGCCTCGGAATTTCCTACGATATGTCCGGTTACATTGAGCTTACCCTTTACGGATACATCGCCGTTTACCTTACCGATAAGATCGAGTGATCCTACGGATTCAACATCACCGTTGACAACCATTCCTCCGGTTATTACGGAAGTCTCTTCTGAATAATTACCTGTCTCCATTTCATCTGCTCCTTTATACTCATAAGTTTCTTTTGTTTCTGTGATCACTTCTTCTTCGGGCTCTTCTTCCTCTGCGGGAATCTCTTCCTCTGCGGGTTCTTCCTCCGCAGGTGCCTCTTCTTCTTTTTCCGTGAGGGCTGCGAATGCCTGATCGAGAGCCGCCATATAATCCTCGGTTTCGGGTGCTTCCTCGGCGGGAGCTTCCTCTTCTTCGGATCCTACAGATGCAAGTTCTTCTTCGGATGCCTCCTCTGCCGCTTCACTTTCCGTATCCGCGGAAAGACCTGCAAGGATCGCATCGATATCATCACCGATATCTCCGGTGCTCTCTTCTTCGGCTTCGGCAGCCGCATGAAGATCTTCACCGCCGAGATCCGAAACCAGATCCTTCAAAAGAAGTGATACGTCATCAACTTCCTCTTCGGATGCGGGGATCTCTTCTTCCGTTACTTCCTGGCTGAGTGCTTCCGCCTCATCGAGTCCGGCTATCTCAGCGTCATTAAGGAGGCTGTCAGCCTGTGCGTCTGCCGCTTCTTTTTCTTTGGCGGAATCAGCCACATGGGACAGATCCTGTTTTAATTCACCGAAAAAACCCATTTGTTACCTCCGTTAGTTTTTTATTCAGGGATGGTCATGCTGTATGACAGTAGTGTCATAAGTTATGGGAAGTATTACCGTGTTGTCCATCGACTGTATCGCTTCGATTATCGTAGGGAGCGCATATACCGTGGATCTCTTGGCAGCCGTATCATGGAAAAGAATGACTGTCGTATCCCTGCTCTCTATTCCCTGAAGCGCATTGTGTATTATCTGATCGGGTGAAAGCGGAGTCTTTCCTGCATCACCGCTGGAAACGTTCCAGTCAAAATATACGATTCCCTGCGACTCAAGATATTCCTCAAGCTCATGCATATCGGTAGCACTTACGTCATTGGAGCTTCCGCCGGGGAATCTGTAGAACACGGGAGTCTGACCCGTTACGTCTTCGAGAAGGGTACGTATCCTTTCGGTATCTTCCGCAAAGCTTTCGGGCGATGCATAGATATCGTTATATACATGTGAGTATGAATGCATCCCGAGAGTATGTCCCTCTTCGATTATCCTTAAGTACCTCGCATATGATGCGGTGTTCTCCCTGCCGACTACGAAGAAGGTTGCTTTAACATCGTAAGCCGCAAGGATGTCAAGGATGTCATCCGTATAAATGCTGGGTCCGTCATCGAATGTAAGATAGACCCTGTGTATTCCGTCAGAATCGGAATCGGCCGCATATGTCACACCGTTCCTGTCATATAAAGCACCGCCCTCTGAAGGATGGGCTTCATATTCATCACAGGGGTATGCAAGTGATGCAGGATCATCCGTATAATTTCGTGCGGCAAGCTCCGAGATATCCGATGAAGCGTATGCATTTTCCTCGATCCATGAAAGCTGTACGAGCCTGCTCTCTCTTGCGCCAAGCTGCTCTACGGCTTCATATCCCTTAAGTCTTCTCTCGAGATTGATGACCTTTCCTCCGAGAAGTGCGATCACCGTGCACATAATAAGTGCAAGTGCTGCGGGGATCAGTCCGAGGATGATCTTTTCTGTACGCTTACTCATAAACCTGCTCCTTAGCGGCCCGTCTTTAAGGCCGTGCAGGTTATGCAAAGCCTTTATCAGATCACGAGATCCGCAATATCATGTATAAGTCTTTCGGAATCAGCCCATCCGAGGCAGGGGTCGGTAATGGACTTACCGTAGACACCGTCTCCGATCTTCTGATTGCCTTCTTCAATATAGCTTTCTATCATCACACCCTTTACGAGATTCCTGATGTCGGGATTGATAGAGCGGTTGTGCATGACTTCCTTTACGATCCTGATCTGCTGTTTGAACTGCTTATCGGAATTCGAATGGTTGGCGTCAATGACCACCGCGGGATTCACCAGATCCATCTTGTTGTACATCTCAAGAACTCTGACAAGATCCTCGTAATGATAGTTGGGCGTATTATTTCCGTGCTTGTTGGTGGCACCTCTGAGAACCGCATGTGCGGCGGGGTTGCCGGTCGTCTTTACTTCCCATCCCCTGTAAATGAAGGAATGGGCATGCTGTGCGGCATAGATGGAATTCATCATAACGGAGAAATCTCCGCTGGTGGGATTCTTCATGCCTGCGGGTACATCAAAACCGGAAACCGTGAGTCTGTGCTGCTGATCCTCTACGGAACGTGCACCGATGGCAACGTATGAAAGGATGTCCGACACATATCTCCAGTTTTCGGGATAAAGCATTTCATCCGCAGCGGTAAGACCGGTCTCTTCAACCGCTCTTATCTGCATATGTCTCATTGCAATGAGTCCTGCGACGAAATCGACTCCCTTCTCGGGATCGGGCTGATGAACGATGCCCTTGTATCCGTCGCCTGTGGTACGGGGCTTGTTGGTATAGATCCTGGGGATAAGGATCAGCTTATCCTTGACCTCTTCGTTAACCTTGGCAAGCCTGCAGACATAATCACAAACAGCCTCCTCATTATCCGCTGAGCAGGGTCCGATTATAACGAGAAACTTATCGGATTCACCGGTAAAGACTTTTCTGATCTCAGCGTCACGCTCTGCTTTGATCTGTCTTACCTTTTCGGGAACCGGATATTCGGCTCTTATCTCATCGGGTGTAGGGAGCTTTTTTATGAATTCGAATGACATACTTTTTATCCTTTTTTTGCACGTTTAACACGCCTTCCGAACAGATGCGCGTCCAATTTGACATTATACTATATTGTCCGCCTCTGTTCAAACTTAAAAGTCGTAAAAAGTATGTCTTTTCAGTTGAAACATGGGGACGGTTCTCCGCCCCCATGTCTCAGTAGTAGTAGTTGTTTATTACTTAATTCCTGGGATGAGCTCCTGCATATGTTTTTCTCAGGGAGTTCTGCGCCATACGGGCATAAACCTGAGTGGTTGATATATCGGAATGTCCCAGCATTATCGAAACACTCTTGATATCCGCACCGTGCTCTATCAGATGAGCTGCAAAGCTGTGGCGCAGAAGGCAAGGTGTAACGTCCTTATCGATTCCGGCATCCTTAACATAGGACTTGAGGATTTTCCAGAATCCCTGTCTTGACATAGCCTCTCCCTGATAATTGGGGAAAAGAATGTCGCTTTCCTTCTCTCCGAAAAGCTTGTTTCTTCCGCTCTCAAGATATGCGATCATTGCGCTTCTCGCATGTCTTCCGAGCGGGATGCTCCTGCCGTTAACGATGAGCATATCGGTCTTGAGATCGACATCCTGCATACGGAGCTTCACAAGTTCGGATACCTTGATGCCCGTTGCGTACATTACCTCGAGCATCGCTTTATCTCTTAAGCCCTTAGGATCTTCGGATGAAGGAGCTTCAAGAAGCCTGACAACCTCGTCTTCGGTGAGGATATCGGGATCTACGCGCTCCACCTTGGGGCTTGTGAGTCCTCTTGATACATCTGTCTCTACTTCATGACAGGTATAAAGGTATGAATAAAATGCATGTATCGAAGCTACATTTCTTGAGATGGTGGAGGTCTTGAAATCTCCCGCCTCAAGGTAATCAATATAGCTTTCGAGATTGTGCTGTGTTACTTCGGTAAGATCTTCTATCGCAAGTCCGTTGCAATAGCTTTCAAGTCGTGCAAGGTCCCTTCTGTAGGACTGTATGGTATTCTCGGACATCTTCTTTTCTTCGCCGAGATACTGAGTAAATAAATCGAGATGCTTCCCCATCGATAAGTAAATTCCTAACCGGCTTCCGTGCCTTGTTTTTACCGCTCTCCAACAGCGGCAAATCGCATTATAGAAAATGTAAAAGTATAATTCAATAAAAAAAAAGCATAGAAAAAAGCCCGAATTTTCTACGTTTTCGTCACACCACAATATGTTGTAAACAGGGTAAAAAAATCGGGCCTGTGACCACAAGCCCGATTAAAAAATTAATAAATTATAAGTGATATTTTGAGGCGTACAAAAGGATACCGATAACCGTTTTTGCATCCTGGATCTTGCCGTCGTAGATCATCTGTCTGACCTCATCCAGAGTGTATGCTTCGAGGTCGATGTACTCGTCATCATCGAGATGCTGGGGATGCCTGTCTTTAAGCCCTTTTGCAAGGAATAGACCTATCTTTTCGTTGCAGAACGCAACGGTCGTATAAATGGTCGTAAGATATTCTATATTGTCGCAGATATAACCTGTTTCTTCGGCAAGCTCACGTTCCGCGGCGTTCCTGGGATCTTCATCCTTGGAATCGAGCTTTCCCGCGGGGATCTCAAGGGTCTGTCTTTCAAGAGGATTTCTGTACTGGCGTACCATTAGGATCTTGCCGTCCTCTCTTACCGCAACAACGGCTGCGGCTCCCACATGATCGATCAGGTCCCACTTAACGGTGCTTCCGTCGGGCATCTGCATGGTGTCCTGGTAGTAGTCGATGACGCGGCCGTTCGCAATCAGTGTTCTGTCTATTCTCTTAATCTCATCCATAATTATAACCTTAAAATTCAAGCGCGGGTCCTGCCTCGAAGAAAAAATTCTCCTTACTTCAGCGCTAGGCGGAAATGCAAATTCGACGTAACAATCTACCTCATGCCGCAGGCGATTTGTTTTTCCGACCCGCAAGCGGGATCTGAAAAATCAAACGCCAAGCGCCCGCATTTCTCGCAAGCGCTTCGACGGAGACTTTTTTCATTCGCGTCACCCGCGGACCACATTTATACTTCTAATAATTTTTCCACTGCAGCCAACTTAACACAGAGCACGAGGAGGTCGGTGGCCTGGGACATCTCTTCGGGTGAAGGATATGAAGGTGCGATACGGATGTTGGAATCCTTGGGATCGTTCTTGTAAGGATAGGTTGCGCCCGCACCGGTAAGGGTGACGCCTGCTTCCTTGCACATAGCTACGACCTTTTTTGCACATCCCGCCATAACTTCGAGTGAGATGAAATATCCTCCGTTGGGAGTTGTCCAGGTTGCGATGCCTGTTCCTTCGAGTTCGTTCTTAAGTACCTGCTCGCATGCTTCGAACTTGGGACGAAGGAGTGCGGCATGCTTCTTCATATGCTCTTTTACTCCGTTTATGTCCTTGAAATATCTGACATGTCTGAGCTGGTTGATCTTGTCGTATCCGATGGTCTGGATGGTAAGTGACTTCTTGATATCAGCGATGTTGGCAGCCGATGATGCGACCGCAGAGATTCCCGCTCCAGCAAAAGAAACCTTTGAGGTGGAGCAGAACTCGAATACCATATCGGGATTGCCGGCTTTCTCACACTCGGAGATGATGTCGAGGAGCTTGTCCTGGCGGCTCTCTTCATCATAGAGATGATGCACGACATAAGCGTTGTCCCAGAAGATCCTGAAATCCTTTGCGGCGGGCTTAAGTGCCGCGAATCTCTTAACGGTCTCGTCACTGCATGAATAGCCCTGGGGATTCGAATACTTGGGAACAACCCAGATTCCCTTTACGGTTTCATCCTTTGAAACCCATTCTTCGACAATGTCCATATCGGGACCGGCCGGAGTCATGGGAACGGTTATCATCTCGATACCGAAATGCTCGGTTATCGCAAAATGTCTGTCATATCCGGGTGCGGGGCAGAGGAACTTTACCTTGTCCAGTTTGCACCAGGGAGTATTTCCGAGAAGACCGTGGGTATATGCCCTGGAAACGGTGTCGTACATAATATTGAGGGAAGCGTTACCGCAGACGATAACGTTCTCGGGCTTGGTCTCCATGATATCCGCCATGAGCTTCTTGGCCTCGGGGATACCGTCGAGCTCACCGTAGTTCCTTGTATCTATCTTTCCGTCCGAAAGCATGTCGCTGGTTGAATTTACAGCATCAAGAAAAGCCATGCCCAGATCGAGCTGTGCGGGTGAGGGCTTTCCTCTTGCCATATTGAGAGCAAGTCCCTTTGACTTTGCTTCACTGTATTCTTTGTTAAGCTCTTCCTTTAATGTAAGAAGCTCTTCCTTTGACATTTCAGCAAATGCTTTTGACATGATTTCCTCCACAAAAACTCAACATTGAATTATTGCATAATCGTATACAATCCACACTCGCCCTATTCTACCGAAATAAATTCTTTTTGTAAAGGTTA
Organism: Lachnospiraceae bacterium; assembly: GCA_017617005.1. Classification (GTDB taxonomy): domain Bacteria; phylum Bacillota; class Clostridia; order Lachnospirales; family Lachnospiraceae; genus AC2028. The sequence goes on along the minus strand of JAFZWW010000133.1, from coordinate 1,266 downwards.
AAAAAGTGAACAGGGGGACGGTTCCTCCGTTCACAGAAAAAAAGACAGCTGCGCTTGGCAACTGTCTTTCTTTTTGTTTAATTGTAATCTTCAGAACCGGAGAGGGGCTTACTTTGCGTAATCGACTACCCTCTTCTCGCGAATGATATTGACCTTGATCTGGCCGGGATATTTCATCTCGTCTTCGATCTGCTTGGAAATATCTCTTGCGAGGATCACCATGTCCGCATCCGTAATCTGATCGGGTACGACCATGACTCTGACTTCCCTACCTGCCTGAATAGCAAAAGATTTTTCAACACCCTTGTAACTGTTGGAGATTTCTTCAAGCTGCTTTAAGCGGTTCGTGTAGATATCGAGTGTCTCTCTTCTCGCACCGGGACGGGCTGCGGAGATTGCATCCGCTGCCTGTACGACACAAGCAATAAGTGTCTGAGGCTCTACATCGCCGTGATGGGCTTCCACTGCATTGATGACAGTGGGGTTTTCCTTGTACTTGCGGCACAGATCAGTACCGAGCTGTACGTGGGAACCTTCCATCTCGTGGTCGATGGCTTTTCCGATATCATGCAAAAGACCTGCGCGCTTGGCTGTCTTTACATCAAGTCCGAGTTCTGCGGCCATGAGACCGGAGAGCTGCGCAACCTCGATGGAATGCTTAAGAACGTTCTGACCGTAGCTGGTACGGTATCTCATACGTCCTAAGAGCTTGACGAGTTCGGGATGGATGCCGTGTACACCGACTTCGAGTACTGCGGCTTCTCCCTCTTCCTTGATCGTCTGATCCACTTCCTTACGTGCCTTCTGAATCATCTCCTCGATCTTAGCGGGATGAATACGTCCGTCCACGATGAGTTTCTCAAGGGCGATCCTTGCAACCTCACGTCTAACCGGATCAAATGCGGAAAGAACAACTGCATCAGGGGTGTCATCTACGATAAGTTCAACACCGGTCATAGTTTCGAGAGTTCTGATATTTCTTCCCTCACGTCCTATGATCCTTCCCTTCATGTCCTCACTGGGAAGCTGTACCACGGAAATGGTACTTTCAGCGACATGGTCCGCTGCACATCTCTGAATGGCTGTGACGACGATCTCCCTCGCCTTCTTGTCAGCCTCTTCCTTCGCCCTGTTCTCAGATTCCTTGATCATCAGGGCTTCTTCGTGTTTCAGATCTTCTTCAACAATACTTAATAAGTGTTCTTTTGCCTGTTCAGAGGTTAATCCGGAAATCCTTTCCAGTTCCTGCAATCTTTCTTCGTTGAG
>JAFZWW010000132.1 GCA_017617005.1 Lachnospiraceae bacterium | reverse complement strand
CTTGGGAAGATCCCTGTAGGAATGAACGTCATTCTTGTAGAAATCACAGAAAAGGGTCTCGGATGTGGGGCGTACGCACATTCTCTCCTGAAGGGGCTCGAGTCCTCCGTGGGTTACCCATGCAACCTCGGGAGCAAAGCCTTCAACATGATCCTTCTCCTTCTCAAGAAGAGATTCGGGAATGAACATGGGCATATATACATTGCGGACGCCGGTAGCCTTGAACCTCTTGTCCAGCTCAGCCTGAATGTTTTCCCAGATAGCGTAGCCGTCGGGTTTGATTGCCATGCATCCCTTGACGGATGTGTACTCGATCAGCTCAGCCTTACGGACAATATCCGTATACCACTGGGCGAAATCCTCGTCCATTGATGTGATCTCTTCAACCAGTTTCTTGTCTGCCATTTTACTTACCTCTTAAATATTTTCATCTCCGTTTAGGAGTCTGTTACTATTTTGCGACAATGATGTCATAAACCTCATCCGTCGTATCGCAGATGCATTTTGCATCATGCTCTTCGAGAAAAGCCCTTCCCCTGAATCCCCAGGAAACGAGTATCTCATCCGTTCCGGCATTTCTCGCAGTCTGAATATCGGTATCGGAATCTCCGATATAGACCGCATCTTCGGGGCCGATCCCAAGCTTATCGAAAACCTTCATGCACATATCCGGTGCAGGCTTGGTCCTCTGGCCTACCATATCGCCCACGGCCGCATCGAAGAGTCCGTCGAAATATTTTACGACCAGATCCCTTACGGCAACATCGGGCTTATTGGATACGACCGCAGTCTTGACGCCTGCTGCCCTGAGTCTTTGAAGAAGCTCTCCTATCCCATCATACGGTCCGGTCTTATCGGCGCTGTGGACGCTGTAGTAGTCCATGAACGCCGCCCTGACCTTCGCACGCTCCTCTTCGGAAGTGCCCTGCGGGGTTGCCCTTTCGATGAGCTTGGCAATGCCGTTTCCGACGAAGAATCTTACTTCATCCACCGTGTGGGTGGGATATCCGCAGGCTTTAAGCGCATGGTTTGTTGCATCCGTCAGGTCATCTATCGTATTGAGTATGGTGCCGTCCATATCAAATACGGCAAGTCTGTAAGCCATATCAGAATCTGTGACCTCCGCCGCCACCGTGATGGCCGCCTCCGCCACCTCCGCCTCTGTGACCACCGCCACCGCCTCCGCTGCTTCCGGAGGACTGAGGCGAATATGTTCTCGTCTGACCGGTCTGGATAACGTTAGGCGTGGTGTATCTCAGTGACTTGGCTGCTCCCTCAAGCATCTCCACGCTGGAGGTGTTCTGGATCTTGGAAGCGCCGTTCACTATGAAGTAATTCAAAAGGAACGAAATGAGCAATGCCATGAAGAGCGAGCATATAACCTTCATGGGACGTGCGATCTTCTGTCCGCCGAGGATGGTATTGATCTGCTTGAATGCATGCGAAGCACATGAGTAGTAATCCTTGTTGGACGCATAACGGTAAACATTGTCCGTTATATCATTCGCATAGGATCTGTTGACGGTCTTCAGAACATCACCGTCCGACTGGATCCAGATCATTCTCTCGTCCATGTCGATGACGAACATGGTGCCGCTGTCATATCCGAACATCTTGTCGTAGAGCTCTTCGGCATAGTACTGCGTATCGCCGTAGCTGTTCTCATCGGTCGTGATAAGTGCGACATGTCCGTAAGCGGTGATCGGTGCCATCTCATTTGCAAGCTGCTTGATCTCTTCGCTTGTCAGAAGGTCTGCGGCATCGATGATGACGATACGATAATCGGTTTCCGGATTGTACTTGTCTACATCGGGATCCCTGTAATAATCAAAAGCATCATCCGCCCTGGCTGTAACGGAAGGGATCGTGCATACAGCCGCGAACATCAGGGAAAGTGTGAGTATGAGGAGGAAATTTTTCAGTGTTCTCTTCATGCTTCGTCACCTCCTCTCTTATCGAACTGAGGCGGTTTTCGTGTCGAAAGCTCGTTGTGCAGCTTGATCATGTCGAAGAATGAAAGAAGAACTCCGACCATGCAAAGGATCGCTGCGATGTAATAATACTCATCCGCAATAGGTGCAATGAACCATACGGCGATCGCAAGCACTGCTCCGATGAGGGGCTTTAAGCAGAGCAGGAACTTTTCTCCGCCCGGTGCCTTTGCCTTGACCTTGTTATCCTCCACAACCACCTTCTTGCTCTTATTCTTCTTTGCATTGGTGATGATGGGAGTGATGACACATACGAAAAGTACTATTCCGATAACTCCGGCACACATACTGAGCAGGAAACCCGCAACGGCAAGCACGGTAAAGAACGCATCGTTAGAACCACCCGATTTGACCTGCTGCTGTGGCTGGGGCTGAGGTGCTCTCTCGGGGGCGGCACCGTTTGCAGCGGCCGCCTTCTGTTGTCTGTACTGAAGTCCCTTGTCGTCAAGGCTGTTTGCCCTGACGTAGATCTTGTTCTTCTGCGAGCATACAACGATCATGCTTATGATCGAGAAAATGAGTGCAAATACGATCAGGGTTGTGGGTTTGATCACAGGTAACAGATACAGAAGAATGAATATGGGTATCGTCACGATCAGTGATGCGATCATGTACTTCTTAAAATCGATGGGAATATCCGTCGCAACCTCTCCGGTCTGACCGTTTACGACCGCATAGGTGACACGGTCCTTATTCCTGCACGAAAGGAACCATACGGGGAAATAACCGAGCCTGCTCTCGGTCTTCTCGGGTGTCAGGTTTCTCATGCTGTGCCTGTCGAGAGTGACCTTCCTGACCGCGGGATCTTTGGCGACATTGTTGTAAATGTCGGCGGTAACTATGGTGCGGGCCTGCTCCTCGTAAAGGCTTGCATCCGTATCCGCGGCATCCGCATAGAATCCGCTCATGTAAGTTGTATTGAACGGAACCGCGGTGTTGAAATCGAAGGGTGCGATCGCTTCACTCAGATTATCGTTGAACTGCGAGGAAGCATCGTATGCGAGTCCGTTGTACTCCGCATCGACATTGGTGTTGATATCGTAATGGGTATGGATGATGTAGTCACCGCTTCTGTGGTCTTCCTGACCACGGAGTGATGCGGGACGGTTCTCCTTGAAATCATAGATCCAGTAAGGCATATAGATACCGCGGAACTTCTCGATGACGGTATCTTCCTTCATGAACTTCGGGGCAAAGAGAGCCTTGCTGACTGCCTTCTTGTAAAGCTCGGCACTCTGCTCCTTGGTTATCTTAAAAGGAATGATGTATTCGGGGGCTCTTTCCTTACCTACACGGCTGGAAAGAACGGTCGATGCTCCGCAGTAGCTGCAGAAGGTAGCGACCGTGTTGTCATAAGCAAGGATCTCACCTCCGCACTCCTTACAGGTAAAGATCGTAGTCGTGTACTCCTTGTAACCTGTTTGGGAATTCGCATCGGCTTCGGACTCGGTGTAAGTGCTCTCTACCGCATCATCTTTCTGGATGACGGAATCGGGTGAGATATCCGTATCACAGAAATCGCAGTGGAGCAGCTGCTTGCCGGGATCAAAATTGATATTGGCCCCGCAGTTGGGACATACAAACATCCTTCTTCCTCCTTAACCCTGATTTCCTCTATAAACAATTTAAGGCGGCCCCCGTCAGAAAGGGGCCGCCTGTTAAAACAAACATCACTTACGGAATCTGTTCACGGCCTTTGTAGCGATGATCACCTCACCATGTTCCTTGAGGACTTCATCACATCCGGGGCCGGCACTGAAGAGCTGTGAAAATTCCAAAGCCTGTACGCAGCTTCTGCTGAAGCGGTCGTAGGAAGCCTTACCTCTCGAGATATGCAGATAGAATTCCTCGCCCATCTTGTAAAGGGTCGAGTCGATGCGGATGCCTCTGGGAAGCCCCTGGGCATAATCCATGAAATCCGCCAGATATGTGAACATGAATATCGCATCGTTTACATCGATGGCGGGTGCAGTCTGCTGCTTTTCGCCGTGCACGGAAGGAACCGCAGGCGAAGCGGGAAGTGAAAGTCCGCCCTGTCCGAGTCCCGGAAGCGCACCTAAGGCACCGGTAGTTCCGCCGGATTCTTCCTTAACATGCTCAAGCAGCTGCTTTAAGGTATCGATAAATCCGCCGAGCTTTGAAGGGTCTACGCCGAGGGCGGGATCCTTCTCGGAGAAGGTAAGTACCATTCCCTGCTCGGGAACCATCATTATCTGCATCTCAAAAGCAATCTTCGGAGGGTGATAACCCACCTCGGTCTTGGCTGTTTCTATTATCTCTCTCAGGAGCCTCTGGGCATTCTCGGTCCTGGAAATAAAGTCGCTGTAATCAACCTGGTAATAAGCCAGTTCATCCTTGGAGAGATAGCACTTTATAGTTTTGTCATCTACTCTCTCTATCTTCATATAAGTACCTCGTTTCCCCCCGGTACCATAAGAATGAATCTACTTTAATTTATTTGGAAAAATTCTATCATATTTCCGTTAATTTGTATAGTCTGCAGGCGTTGTGCCAGGTCTCCTCAACCACCGTTTCAAAGGGCATTTGCTTGATCTCGGCAATGCGGTCTGCGACCAGTGAAAGATACCCCGAATAATTCCTCTCTCCCCTGTGCGGAACGGGCGCCAGATAAGGGCAATCCGTCTCCAGGACTATGTTCGAAAGGGGTATGAAACGTACGGCTTCAGCGAGTTTCTTCGCATTTTGGAAGGTCACGACCCCTCCTATCCCGAAAAAGAAACCCATATTCAGGAAATCCCTCGCACTTTCCATGGTGTAGGAGTAACAGTGGATAACTCCGCCGGCATCCCCTGCGGAATGTGCCTTCATAATATCTATCGTATCTTTTGCCGCATCCCTTGAGTGCACGACAATGGGTTTTCCGAGTTTTTTTGCAAGATCTATCTGATTTCCGAACCAGAGCGCCTGAACATCCCTCGGATCGTCGTCCCAATGGTAATCCAGACCGATCTCACCGATGGCAACGCATTTTTCTTCTTTTTCGGCGGATTCGCAGAGCCATTTCCAGGATTCGTCGGTAATTTCCGAGCATTTTCCGGGAATTACGCCGAGGGCGCAGTACATAAAGTCCCATTTCTTCGAAAGCTCGAGCGCCGCCTTCGAGGATTCTATGCCAGCCCCGATATCCGTGACCCTCGCAACTCCGTGCATGGCAAGGCCCTGCAGCACTTCGTCCCTGTCTGCATCAAAGGCTTCGTCGTCATAATGCGCATGTGTGTCGAAGATGGGGAGCATAGTTACCTCTCAAAAAATAAAACGGATTGCTTCGCTGCTGCGCAGCTCCATATTTCAGGGTAAAAGGAAAAGGCCACAAACCCGCTTCAAAGCAAGCCTGCGACCTCGCGTGGACCGCCAGGGGCTCGAACCCTGGACACCCTGATTAAGAGTCAGGTGCTCTACCAACTGAGCTAGCGGTCCTTTTTAGTGCAACAATG
>JAFZWW010000131.1 GCA_017617005.1 Lachnospiraceae bacterium | reverse complement strand
CTCGAAAAGGACGGCATCGCGTGCTCATACAGGGAGGACCTTGATGAGCTTCTTGAAGATGGAACTGTAACGATAATGCACGGATACATCGAAAGAGGCTTCGAGTATCCGATGCTCAAACTGGTCGTCATTGCCGAGAACGATATATTCGGCGGACGCATCAAAAAGAAGAAAAAGAAAAAAGCATCTACCTTCACCGGAACAAGGATCTCGGTTCTCGAAGACCTTCATCCCGGCGATTACGTCGTGCATGAAACATACGGACTCGGTGTCTACAAGAGCATTGAGAAGATCGCATCGGGTGATTCGGTCAAGGATTACATCAAGCTCGAATATGCGGGCGGCGGTGTCCTTTACGTACTCGCGACAGAACTTGATATGGTCCAGAAATATGCTTCCGCGGATATCGATAAGAAGCCCAAGATCAACAGGCTCGGCACCAAGGAATGGGAGAGGACCAAGTCCAAGGCAAGGGCATCCGCGGAGGGTATCGCAAGAGACCTCGTCGAACTTTATGCAAAGAGACAGTCCGTTCCGGGTTTTGTCTATGGTCCCGATACCATATGGCAGAGGGAATTTGAAGAGACTTTTCCGTTCGAAGAGACAGAGGACCAGCTTTCCGCGATAAGGGATACCAAGGCCGATATGGAAAGCGGCAAGGTAATGGACAGACTCATCTGCGGAGACGTAGGCTTCGGAAAAACGGAGATCGCGATACGTGCCGCATTCAAGGCAGTGCAGGAAGGAAAGCAGGTAGCATGCCTTGTTCCGACCACCATTCTTGCACAGCAGCACTTTGCGACATTTACGCAGAGGATGAAGGACTTCCCCGTATCGATAGGTCTTTTGTCCAGATTCCGAACTACAAAGGAAATAAAAAAGACGATAGACGAGCTTCGCAAGGGTCTTGTCGATATCGTCATAGGAACGCACAGATTATTATCCGATGATGTGGGATTCAAGGACCTTGGCCTTCTGATAATCGATGAGGAGCAGCGTTTCGGAGTATCACATAAAGAGAAGATTAAAAAGCTCCGTGAGAATGTCGACGTACTCACGTTGAGCGCTACACCCATTCCCAGGACTCTCGAGATGAGCCTTGCGGGGATCAGGGATATGAGCCTTCTCGAAGAGCCGCCCACGGACAGGCAGCCCATACAGACATTTGTATGCGAATACAATGACGAGATTGTAAGGGAAGCAATGAGCAGGGAACTTGCCCGCGGAGGACAGGTCTATTATCTGTACAACAATGTAAGGACCATTCCGGAGCATACCGAGATGCTCAGACAGGCGCTTCCGAATGCACGCATCGAATATGCTCACGGCCAGATGAAGGAAAAGGAGCTCGAGGATGTCATGTACGATTTCGTAAACGGCGACATCGATATCCTTGTCAGTACGACCATCATCGAGACCGGAATGGATATACCCAATGTAAATACTCTGATCATATACGATGAGGACAGGTTCGGACTTTCACAGCTATATCAGTTAAGGGGCCGCGTCGGAAGATCTTCCAGGGTTGCATTCGCATTCCTTATGTACCGCAAGAACAAGGTGCTTTCCGAAGTCGCCGAAAAGAGACTCGGTGCGGTTCGTGAATTTACCGACCTCGGAAGCGGATACAGGATCGCACTCAGGGACCTCGAGATAAGAGGTGCCGGAAACCTTCTCGGAAAGACACAGCACGGCCATATGGAAGCGGTCGGATACGATCTTTACTGCAAGATGCTCGGAGAAGCGGTCGGAAGACTTAAAGGCGATGATATGCCTGAGGACTTCACCACCGTAGTGAATCTCGACATCGATGCATTCATTCCAAGGGAATATATCTTCAACGAAGAGCAGAAGCTCGATATGTATAAGCGTATCGCATCCATCGAAAATGAAAACGATATGGGAGATATGAGGGACGAGCTCCTCGACAGATTCGGAAAGCTCCCTCTTTCCGCGGAGAACCTTCTCAAGGTTGCTTACATGCGAAGGCTCGGACACAATGTATATCTCACCGAGATCAAAGGAGGAAAGGGAGAAGTCACATTCTCCTTCAAGGCCGATGCGAAGGTCAACCCTTCCGTCATTCCCGACATCCTCGCAAAGCACAAAAAGCACCTGAGCTTTTCGGCAAACGGACGTGTGCCTGCTTTCACCTACCGCTATACTCCCGAAAGCCTCGTCGAAAAAGAAGAACAGAACCTGATTTCCCTAACCCTCGGCCTTCTCGAGGACATGCAGATCATGAGAGCAGAGTGAAACAGCAGAACCGTCCCCGTGTTTTTTTTGCAGATCATGAGAGCAGAGTGAAACAGCAGAACCGTCCCCGTGTTTTTTTGGATATTGAGAATATGAAAAAAAGAATTATTATTTCATGTATTATATGTTTAGTGATTACCAGCTCTTTGATTTTGTGTTGGAAAATTTTTTTTGCAAATAGGTTTTGGGTTCGACCCGGAACGGAGCCGGATGATTATTTTTCCGAAAAAATAATGGAGTCTGTCGGGGATTCGTTCATTTATGAAGGAAGGACACATGATAGGGAGAGTGGTTGGATATATTGTTTCCTGATTACGAACCATTCTGAAGAAAGCATTGAATCTTTTGCAAATGTGATATTTGAATGTGGCTCGCATGAAAAAAAAGCCACAATTATTGTAGAAGATGGGTATTCCATTTATTGGCCTGTTTTTTCACTGAAAAATTATTCTGATGATATATCAGATGAAATATCAGAAAATTTTTGTTATTTCTGCATTAAACAAGACTACGTTTTGGAAAGACCTTTTTGGTCGGAATTGCATATTTTTAAATATTTTAAGGATATCAGATCGTTAACTTTGCCAAGTGAGGTGCAGGAAAAGGCTGAAGAAGAAGGAATAGACTGGTACGAGATATGGCCTGATCTGGAAGAAGTAATTGTTTATGAAACTGATTAACGGGGGAGATATAGCTTTCAAATTTCCTTTGATCCGGAATTATTAAAATTTTGTAAAATCCCCGGCTGTTTGATATAATATACCCACTTACTCAGATTATTTGTTCTGAAAGGAGGAAGAATAATGGATCTGAAAAAAACACTGATCTCAGTAGCATCATTCCTTGCAATCATCCTCTGTGTAGGCGTACTCAAGGTTGAAGCTGCTCCCAAGAAAATGGCTGACGGCCAGATGTTCGATGCAGAGTACTATGCAGCCAATAACGCTGACGTAGTTGCTGTATTCGGCACAGACCCCAACTGGCTTTATCTGCACTATTCGCTCTGCGGAAAAGCTGAGGGAAGACTTCCCTATGCACCTGGTGCTACCGGAGCTGCCACAACCGCAAGCTCAGCAGGATTTGATGCTGCTTACTATGCAGCTAGATATCCCGATGTAGCGGCAGTAATGGGAACCGATCCCGCTATGCTTAAGATGCACTATGACCTCTGTGGAAAAGCTGAGGGAAGATTCCCCTCTGCAGCAGCTGAGCTCGCAGCTACCGGCGGCGCAGCAGCAGGCGCTGTTCCCGCACCCGCTCCCGCAGCAGGCGCTACCATCTCAAGCTTCGGCTCAAGATACTCCGCAGTAGAAGCTACCATCAATCTCTCCGGAACCGGAACAGGTTACCATGCAAAGATCCTTCTCCAGAGCGGTGCTACAGGAGCTGCAGTAAGCTTCGGTATCCAGTATGATGCATTCGCAAGAGCACCTTATACCGGAAAAGCTACCTATCTCTGCGAGAACGTTATCCATAACGGAGTCGGCGGACAGAACTATCAGTGGTTCGGAACCGCTCAGCTCGGTGTTCCCACCAGAATGATGATCGTCCTCGACAACCAGACCGGTATCGTTGATCTCTATGTCAACGGAGCTAAGGTCGGCACCGTAGGAAATACCTATCTCCTTGGCGGAAACCTCAGCGCATCTGTTGAAGGCTGTGCAAGACTTGACGGTGATACCGTTAATGCCCAGATCACCAACATCAGATTCAAGAAGCCTGGATCAAACTACACCAGCGGCGACAGCGTATACTTCTGGCAGTGCGTTACCAGAAATCCCGGCATCGCAGCTACCTACTCAGGCTCCAACCCCGGCGGATGGTGCTCATCATCCAACGTTAACATCCAGGGTATGGTAGTCGGACTTAACGGTCTTGACTGGGATAGTGCGTATGCGAACGTTTCCGGTGTCGCAACGTATGCCCTGTGGCTATGATGAGGATCCTTTGATCTGAATAACTGAAACAATAAATACTCTGTACTGAGCTTCGGCAAAGTACAGAGTATTTTTTTGCGCCCGCTATGCGCCTTTTTGCACAAAGAATGGAAACTATTTTTGTCGATTAAGTTCTCTTGTGCCATCGGAAGCCTTATTTTATAATGGAAACCAGGAAACTAAAAATCGTTTCCAAAAGTTTTTCTTTTCTACTACAGTCATCAATGGTTCTTTTTTCAATCGAAAGGCGGACTCACATATGCAGGACACCGAAAAACTGAAACTGACGATCCTGGAGGGTACGGTAAAGGTTTATGCAGAGAAGGGCATCAAGTTCACTATGGACGATCTTGCCAAGCATCTCGGTATGAGCAAGAAGACCATCTACACCGTATACCGCGAAAAGCAGACGCTCTTTATGGCGATGGTCGATCATGCATTTGATTCCATCAAGGAAAGCGAAAGAAAGGTAATGGAGGATACGACCACGGACACGGTCGAAAAGCTCCGCAGGATCCTCGGAGTGCTTCCCGACGGATACCGTGATGTCGATCTCGGACAGCTCTACATACTCAGGGAAAAATATCCCGAGATCTACGCCAAGGTTGAGGAGAGACTCGAGACCGGATGGGAGCTGACCATAGCCATAATGGAACAGGGAATGAGGGAAGGCGTTCTCAAACCCGTGAACATAGGACTTTTCAAAACGGTTTTTGAGGCGGCGCTTGAAAAGTTCTTTGCCAAGGACGTTCTTATGAAAGAGGGCATTACATATGCCGATGCCCTTGATACTGTGGTCAACATCATGGTTGACGGTATTGTCGTAAAGTAACGGAGGGGGATATGAGAAGTAAATTTTTCTTAAATGAGGGATGGAAGTACACGGCCGATTACGAGGACAGGATGCTGTTTCCGGAATATGACGACAGCGCATTCGAAACGGTGCGCATACCTCATACCGTAAAAGAGACCGCATTCAATTATTTCGATGAGTCGGAATATCAGAAGCTTGTTCTGTACAGAAAGCATATCGATGTACCCGCCGATTGGGAAGGAAAGTGCATAAAGCTCACCTTCGAGGGAGCCGCACATTATGCGGATGTCTATATAAACGGCGACCGTGCGGGACGTCATCACTGCGGATACACCGCATATACGATCGATATCTCATCGCTGCTCAAATACGGCCAGGAGAATCTCATCTCTGTAAAACTCGACAGCCATGAAGATCTTGACCAGCCTCCTTTCGGACATGTCATCGATTACATGACATACGGAGGAATCTACAGAAATGTTTACATCGATGTCTACGATGGCATCCATATGGAACAGCTCTTTACCTATACGATCAAAGATGATGCGGGATTAAGGCTCCACTCAAGTGCATTCGTTGATGGAGAGCCCGGAGCACCGATCCTCGTAAAGCAGTTCATAAGCGAACATAGTGAGGAAGGAAAAGGAAGACTCATCGGAGAATACGAACCCGAGGAAAAATGCTTCGCACTTTCAATGGAGTTCGATTCCGGAGATGTGAAGCTCTGGTATCCCGAAAGTCCCGTGCTCTACGATCTGAGAACAGAGATCGTCGACAAGAAATCCAAGAAGACTCTTGATGAGCAGACGATCACGATCGGTATCAGGACAGCGGAGTTTAAGACGGACGGATTCTACCTCAACGGTGAAAAGTATCTGATCAGGGGACTCAACCGTCATCAGAGCTATCCTTACGTCGGATATGCGATGCCCGATTCGCTCCAGAAAGAGGATGCAAGGATATTAAAAGAAGAACTCGGGGTAAATGCCGTAAGAACCTCGCACTACCCTCAGTCCCAGGCCTTCATCTCACAGTGTGACAAGCTCGGGCTTCTTGTTTTCACCGAGATCCCCGGATGGCAGCACATCGGCGGAGAGGATTGGAAGGAGCAGGCAATTGCGAATGTGAGGGATATGGTCCTTCAGTACCGCAATCATCCTTCGATCATACTCTGGGGTGTCAGGATCAATGAGTCACAGGATGATCACGATTTCTATCTCAGGACGAACGAGTGTGCAAGAAATCTCGATCCTTCGAGGCAGACGGGCGGCGTCAGATACCTGAAAAAGAGCGAGCTTCTTGAAGACGTATATACCTTCAATGATTTCTCACATACCGGCGGAAAGACCGACGGATGCCAGTCGAAGAAGAGTGTCACATCAGATCCCGACAAGCCTTATCTTGTGACGGAATACGGCGGACATATCTATCCCACCAAGAGCTTTGATGATGAATGGCACAGAGCAGAGCATTCACTCAGACATGCGAAGGTAATAGATGATGTCGCGGGAAACCAGGATATCGCCGGAAGCTTCGGATGGTGTATGTTCGATTACAACACCCACAAGGATTTCGGAAGCGGGGACCGTATCTGCTATCACGGCGTAACGGATATGTTCAGGAATCCCAAGCTTGCTGCTTATGTATATGCGGCACAGAGTCCCGCAAGACCTATCCTCGAGATATCTTCGACAATGGATATCGGAGAACATCCCGAGAGCAGGATCGGTGAATCATGGATCTACACAAACGCCGAGAGTGTAAAGATGTACAAGAACGACATCCTGATAAAGGAGTACTTCCCTTCGGATTCGCCTTACCGCAACCTTCCTCACGGTCCGATACTCATCGATGATTATGTCGGTGATGCGATAAGAAAGGGCGAGGATTTCATTCCCGCTCAGGCCGAGGATGTGAAGTTCCTTCTGAACCAGTACGCACTGTACGGAATGGATAACCTCGGTCCCAAGGCCAAAGCCGTAGCCGCAAAGTGTCTTACCGTATACCGCATGACGATGGACGATGCATATATGCTCTATGGAAAATATGTCGGCAACTGGGGCAACGATTCGGTGGTCTACAGATTTGACGCATACATCGGCGGCAAGCTCGTAAAGAGTGTTGTGAAGGAAGAGGTAAGATCCGTGACGATCGTAGCCGAGTGCTATACCTCCGAGCTTGAGGAAAGAGATACCTACGATGCGACCGCGGTAAGGATCAAGGCGATCGACCAGAACGGAAATCTACTTCCCTATTTCGGAGAGCCTGTCCTTCTCAAGACCGAAGGCCCCGTCAAGGTCATCGGCCCCTCCGCGATCTCTCTCAAGGGAGGCATGGGAGGCACTTATCTCAGAACCATCGGCGAAGCGGGAGAGGCATCACTGCACATTGTAAGTATGCAGGCCGGAGAGGTTGTAATACCTTTCAACGTAACCATTAACAGAAGTACCCAGATGTAAGTTGCCCTCATCCATCAGACTGTTAAGCAGTCTGCGTGATTGTGAAAGGGAATGGTGAAAATATGGAAAATAAAAAATTAACCGGTGCCGAAAAGATAGCATACGGATTCGGCGCAGTCGGAAAAGACATGGTCTACATGCTTTCCGCAACATATATACTTTATTACTTCCAGGATCTTCTCGGAGTCAATCCGGTTGCAATGGGAATCATCCTTCTTGCGGCGAGAGTCTTCGATGCATTCAACGATCCCATCATGGGAATAGTCGTTGCAAAGACCCACACGAGATGGGGAAGGTTCCGTCCCTGGCTCATGATAGGAACGATCACAAATGCGGTCATTCTCTTCATGATGTTCGCTTGTCCCGTGGATCTTTCTCCCAAGGGACTTGTGGCATATGCCGCAGTTACATACATCCTCTGGGGTGTCACATATACCATGATGGATATCCCTTACTGGTCAATGATCCCCGCTTTCACCAAGGGCGGAAAAGAACGTGAAGGACTTACCACTCTTGCAAGAAGCTGCGCCGGTGTCGGGAGTGCGATCGTAATGATATTCACCGTCATGATCGTTCAGAAGATCGGAGTGCTTGCTGGACCCGATGTGACCGATGCCGCACGTGAGATCTTCGGATTCAAATGGTTTTCACTCATAGTTGCACTGCTCTTTATCGGATTCATAACCTTTACCTGCGTTATGATCAAGGAGCAGAGCCTTGTCGATATGAAGACAGCATCCGTTAAGGATATGTTCAGGGCCCTTGTGACAAACGATCAGGCAATGACTGTTGTTATCGCGATCGTTCTCATTAATACCTCGATCTATATCACCTCAAATCTCGTCATCTATTTCTTCAAATATGATTTCGGTGGGATTGACTGGGGAACCAGCTACACTTTCTTCAATATGTTCGGAGGTGCCGTGCAGATTCTTTCGATGATGGCACTGTATCCCGTACTCAGGCTTAAACTCAGCAATATCAAGGTGTTCTATCTGTGCATTGCGAGCGCGGTGACCGGCTACGCAACCCTTCTCATCATCGCATCAACCAATATGAACTCCGTATTCATCCTCTTCATCCCCGCATTCTTCATTTTTGCGGCAAACGGAGTGCTTCAGGTCATCACCACAGTATTCCTTGCGAACACGGTTGATTACGGCGAGCTTAAGAACAACAGACGTGACGAGAGTGTCATTTTCTCGATGCAGACATTCGTTGTAAAGCTTGCAAGCGGTATCGCAGCCTTCGCCGCATCCGTATGCCTGCAGATCAACAATCTTCAGAGCGGAACTCCCGACACCTCCGAGAAGATCGACTACTCCCTTAACGTCGCTTCATCCGCTAAATTTGGTCTTCGCATGACCATGGCCGTCATACCTATCGCCGGTCTTTTCATCGCCCTCTTCGTCTTCTGGAAGAAATACATCTTAACCGATGCGAAGATTTCAGAGATATCCAAAGAACTTGAGTCAAAGAAGTCAAATTAACTGATTGCAGGGTAGGCACATCTTTTTATTCATAAGCGGACCCTGTGAAGGTCGTCGGTACTTAGTGAGAACAAGCCGTGCGCAGTTCGAACTTAGTACCGCTACGGCCTGAACCGGAGCCGAGAGGCGCGTCCGCGTTGAAAAAAAGATGCGCCTGCCCGTGGGAGATTTAAATATGACAGACAGATCAAAGATAATATTTGGCAATGAAATATCTTCTCGCGATTACAAGAAGGCCGTAAAATCGAAGAAGAAGTTCGCAAAGAAGTTCGGCGATGACAGCGGTGCGGATTACCCCGTGAGGATTGAGGAGAATCCGTACATCGGTGAGAGCCTCGGCGTTAAGAACGTGCTTGTCGGCGACCTTTCCAAGAATGCACACTACGATCCTGAGAGGAATGCAGAGGCACTTGAGTGGGATAATGAAAAGGGCCTGATCGTCGGAAATATCCGCATGGGCTTCGGCCACTACAGGATATCGATGGCGATCGCATCCGCCGCACACTCGATGGGTTACGTCCCGTACTGGATGGACCTCAATTCGTACGGCGAGACCACCTGTACCAAAGTCATCGGCGCACAGAACGATCTCTATTCACTCGGTTCAAGACTTTCGAAGAATCCGATCTTCAACAAGCTCGTCTGGGAGCCCGTTAACTACGAAGGCTTCAGGGCATTGTCCTATAACGCATCCGATCAGAAGAACGCGGAACTCATGGCTCCCGTCTATAAGAATGTTCCCAAGGACATCCCCGTTGTCGGAACCCATGTGTGGCCCGCGCAGGCTGCGCTCCATGCGGGGATGAAATATGTCGTGAATGCGATCCCCGATAACTGGCCCATGGCTCTTCATTTTGCGGAAGGTGCGGTCCATGCGATACAGTGCCGTGACGCATATATGGGCTACAGGATCTTAAACGGAATGAACAAAGAGAAGGTCTGCAAGCCCATGCCCGGTGATTCGCTTGTTTACACCGGTCACTATATTGACCATGAGCTTGTGGCGGGTATCGAAGCTAACTGTGCAGCAAGGAAAGCGAGAAAAGCTTCCGGAAAGCCCATGCGTTTTCTCCTCACCATAGGCGGTGCGGGAGCACAGAAGGAGTTATTCGCGGCAATGATCGAATATCTGATACCGCTCATCAAGTCCGGCAAAGCGGCACTCTTTGTGAACGTCGGCGACTACAGGAATGTCTGGGATGAACTGAAAAAGGAGATCCCCGGCATGGCCGAGCTTTCGACAGAGCATATGGATAACTGGGAGAATACTGAAAGCTTCGCTTCATCCGCGCTCGATCCGAATACTGATATCACGGGCATTCACGGCTTCTGGCACAAGAATATCTTCGAAGCCGTTTACTGCACCAACCTTCTCATGAGAGGCTGCGACGTGCTCGTTACCAAGCCCTCGGAGCTTGCATTCTATCCAGTGCCCAAGCTTTTCATCAGGAGAGTCGGAAAGCATGAGATGTGGGGTGCGATACATTCCGCCGAGATCGGTGACGGCACGCTCGAGTGCAGGGATATTCCCCACACGATCCAGATGCTCGATGTGTTCATGAACACTTCGCTTCTTGATGAGATGTGTGACACCATCTGCGAAAATAAGAAGACAGGCATCTATGACGGTGCATATAAGGTTGTGGAACTTGCAATGGGTATGAAGAAGGGATAAGGAGATATCATGATTCGTCACGTTTGCGATAATGCATGGGTTCTCGATACACCGAATACCACATATGCTTTCGGGGTCCTTCCCACAGGACAGCTTGAGCATCTGTATTACGGCAGGTATATCTGCATTTCGGAAGGAGAGGGTGCGCTTGATGCACTTACTGAAAAGCATGCCTATGCTCCAGGCAATACCTGCGTATATGACAACGATCACTGGGGATATTCCCTTGAGGATATGAGACTCGAGATGAGCAGTGCCGGAAAGGGAGACCTCAGGGATCTTTTTGTCGAGATAACATATCCCGACGGTTCATCGACCAATGACTTCATCTATGAAAGCTATTCCATAGACGAAGAGCAGCCTGCAAGTGACACACTTCCCGTATCCTATGATGAGAGCGGAAAGTGTGAGCATCTGTGCATAACCATGCGTGAGAAGGTTAAGCACACAAGACTTGAGCTTCACTATTATCTGTATGGTGACTGCGACTGTCTCTGCAGGATGACAAAGCTTTATAACGACACGGATTCTGACATTACTGTCAGAAAACTCATGAGTAACCAGCTCGATCTCGATATGCCGGGATACGTGTTCACGGGCTTTGGCGGAGCATGGGCAAGGGAGATGCAGAAGACTTCCGTTCCCCTGATGCGCGGAAAGCATGTTTTTTCATCGAGGAGCGGAGAGTCCTCACACAGGGCCAATCCGTTCACGATGCTCCATCCCGCGGATACCGGCGAAGATCACGGAGACGTATATGCATTCAACCTGATCTACAGCGGAAACCACAGCGAGTCCGCGGAGGTCAGTCCCTTCGGCAAGACAAGATTCTTATCCGGAATCAATCCCGAAGGGTTCGAATTTAAGCTCGCACCCGGTGAAAGCCTCGATGCACCTGAAGCGGTCATGACATTTTCTGACGAAGGCTTCAACGGGATGAGCCGTCATATGCACCGCTTTGTAAGGGAGCACATCGTAAGGGGCGAATGGAAAAAGAAAGAGCGTCCGGTACTCCTTAACAGCTGGGAGGCTGCATATTTCGACTTTAACGAAAGCAAGCTCGTAAAGCTCGCCAAAGCCGGTAAGGAAGTCGGGATCGAGCTTCTTGTCATGGATGACGGGTGGTTCGGCGAAAGGAATGACGACCACAGCAGTCTCGGTGACTGGGATGTGAATAAGAAAAAACTTCCCGGCGGACTTAAAAGTCTGTCGGATAAGATCACTTCGCTCGGGATGAGCTTCGGCATATGGGTTGAGCCCGAGATGGTATCCGTTAACTCAAGACTTTACGAAGAGCATCCCGACTGGGCGATATCGATCCCCGGAAGAGACCATTCCGAAGGAAGGACCCAGCGTATACTTGACCTCTGCAATCCCGAGGTCTGTGATTTCATCACCGGCAAGATGAGCGAAGTCTTTTCATCCGCGGACATATCCTACGTCAAGTGGGACATGAACAGGACCTTCACGGATGTCTATGCTCCTTCGCTTCCCACTGACAGACAGGGCGAGGTTTTCCACCGCTATATCTGCGGCTTGTATTCGGTCATGAAGAGACTGACGGAGAAGTTCCCCCATATTCTTTTCGAAGGATGCGCATCCGGAGGAAACAGGTTCGATCTCGGAATCCTCAGCTGCTTCCCCCAGATCTGGGCAAGCGATGACACCGATCCCGTTTGCAGGGCGGCGATACAGACGGGCTACAGTTACGGCTATCCGATGAGCTGCATATCCGCACATGTTTCCGCAAGCCCCAATCACCAGACGCTCCGCGAGACCTCTCTCGAGACGAGGTTTAATGTTGCGGCATTCGGTGTGTTCGGATATGAGTGCAATCTCTGCGATATGAAAAAAGAAGACCTCGCCGCGGTAAAGGCGCAGATCGAACTTTACAAAAAGTGGAGGAAGGTTCTTCAGTTCGGGCAGTTCTACCGCGGAAGAAATGCGGGAAGCCTTCCGGTTAACGGAGTATCCGCAGATCCCGCATCCGCAGGTAATCTCACTGAGTGGACGGCGACTTCGGAGGACGGAGATTCCGCTGTCGGATTCCTCATGCAGAAGCTGGTTGTTCCCAACACGCAGTTCCATACCTACTACGCAAGGGGACTTAAAGAGGATGAGACCTATCATTTCTACAACAGGTCCCTCAAGATAGATGTCAGGGAATTCGGTGATCTGGTCAACATGGTCTCTCCGGTACATTTAAAGCAGGACGGCCTTCTTGTTGACATAGTCGCAAAATTCGTTAAGATGGATACCGAGAATGAAGATCTGAAAGCATCGGGCGATACGCTCATGTATTCGGGAGTCCATTTA
This sequence comes from Lachnospiraceae bacterium, assembly GCA_017617005.1. Taxonomy (GTDB): domain Bacteria; phylum Bacillota; class Clostridia; order Lachnospirales; family Lachnospiraceae; genus AC2028. The sequence continues at coordinate 14,397 of JAFZWW010000131.1, read as the reverse complement.
AAGCAGGCCTTTGGCGGCACGGGCTTTAACGAAGAGGTACGTCACTTCCCCGATTTTGCTTCCAGGATCTATTTCATGGAAAAGGAATAAAGGTATGAAGATTTTTGCATATTCCCTCAGGCCCTATGACGAGCAGGGATATTTTGAACAGATCTGTGAAAAGCTCGGAGTGGAGTACGGATTCACATCCGAATATCCCTCACTTGAAAATGCCGAACTTGCGAAGGGCTATGATGCACTGAGCATCCTGACCAACGTCATGGATCCGGCACTCCTCGATAAGTTTAAGTCGCTTGGCATCAGATACATCTCGACCCGCACCATTGGTTACGACCACATAGACAATGCCTATGCGCACAAGATCGGCATCCGCACCGCATCTATCTCCTACGACCCCACGGGTGTTGCGGATTATTCGATCATGATGATGCTGATGGGACTCCGTAAGATCATGCCCATCATAGACAGAGGCAACATCCAGGATTATTCCCTGAAAGGAAAACTCGGAAGGCATATCCAGGACTGCACCGTCGGTATCATCGGAACGGGCAGGATCGGAACCAAAGTCATCGAGCACCTCTCCGGTTTCGGTTGCAAGATGCTCTGCTATGACATCAGGGAAAATGAAGCGGCCGCAAAGTACGCAACCTACACTGACCTCGAGACCATATACAAAAACTGCGACATCATCTCGCTCCACGTTCCCGGACTTGAGTCCAATCACCATATGATCGGAAAAGCCCAGCTCGACATGATGAAGGACGGAGTGATGATCATCAACTGTGCAAGGGGCATGCTGATAGATACCGCCGCAATGATCGATGCGATCGAATCCGGCAGGATAGGTTTTGCGGGACTCGATACGATAGAGCATGAAGCCGGACTTTACTATCTCGACAGGAAAGGCGACATACTGGATAACCACGACATGGCAATCCTCAAATCCTATCCCAATGTACTGCTCACATCGCATATGGCATTCTACACGGACGTTGCGGTAAGGGAGATGGTCGAGCACTGCGTCGAGGGCATCCTCGAGATGGATGAGGGTAAGGACAATCCCTTTGAGATCAAATAAAATATCTGCAATCTTAAGAAAAGGTTCGGGGATTGGCCCCGGACCTTTTATGTTAAAATTCTTTATATGTCCGATCCCTATATAACAAACAGCATACATCCCGGAAAAGAAAGACCGGTCTACTCCGATACGGGACCTGACAGAAGGACCTTCATCGCGATAGACCTTAAGTCCTTCTACGCATCCGTCGAGTGCGTCGAAAGGGGGCTCGATCCCCTCAAGACCAATCTCGTCGTTGCGGATGTGTCACGAACGGAAAAGACGATCTGTCTTGCGGTCTCTCCCTCGCTCAAATCCTACGGCATCTCCGGAAGGGCGAGGCTTTTTGAGGTTGTCCAGCGAGTAAGGGAAGTAAACAGTGCAAGGAAGAGGGCAAACGGCGGTAAGGATTTTTCCGGAAAGTCGACGCATGACCCCGACCTCAAAAAAGATCCTTCACTTGAACTGGACTACATTGCCGCTGTTCCGAGGATGCGCTACTACATGGAGTACAGCTCCAGGATCGTCGGCATCTATCTCAGATATGTCGCACCCGAGGATATGCATGTCTATTCGATCGACGAAGTTTTCATGGATGTCACCCATTACCTGAAAACCTACAAAATGAGCGCACACGACCTTGCGATGAAGATGGTCAGGGAAGTCCTTGCCGAGACCGGCATAACGGCGACGGCGGGAATAGGCACCAATATGTTCCTCTGTAAGGTCGCGATGGACATAGTCGCCAAGCACATGCCTGCGGATAAGGACGGGGTGAGAGTTGCGGAGCTTGATGAAAAGAAGTTCAGGGAGATCCTCTGGGACCACAAACCTCTCACGGACTTTTGGAGGATAGGAGGGGGTACGGCAAGGAAGCTCGAGAAGAACGGAATGTACACTCTCGGTGATGTCGCAAGATGCTCCGTCGGAGCAAAAGGAAGACATTTCAACGAGGACCTCCTTTACAAGCTCTTTGGAATAAATGCGGAGCTGATCATAGACCATGCATGGGGATATGAACCCTGTGAGATATCGGACATCAAGGCATATGTACCGAAGAGTACATCGATCTCTACGGGACAGGTTCTTAAATGTCCCTACACCGCCGAGAAGGGCAAACTGATCGTAAAGGAGATGACCGAGCAGCTTTCCCTGGACCTGGTCGCAAAGGGACTTGTAACGGACCAGCTTGTCCTTTACGTGGGATACGACATAGATAATTTTGCGGACGCCGAAAGGATGAAGGATTACGACGGCGAGATAGTGAAGGATTACTACGGAAGGCTTGTTCCGGCACCTGCGGGCGGGAGCCTTAACCTCGGACATTTCACATCCTCCACCAGAACGCTCGTGACCTCGGCGGCTCAGCTCTATGATGAGATAATCAATTACAACCTGCTCATCAGAAGAGTCAATGTTGTGGCAAACCACACGCTTCCCGAGGAGGAAGGACTTGCGCTGAACCGTAAGGAGACAGAGTACGTCCAGCTCGATCTTTTTTCCGATTACGAAACGGAGGAAAAGCTCCGTGCCGATGCCGAAAAGGACGAATACAAGGACAGAAGGCTCCAGGAGGCGGTTCTTAATATTCAGCAAAAATACGGAAAAAATGCTATACTAAAGGGCATGAATCTTGAGGAAGGCGCGATGACAGCCGAACGGAACGGTCAGGTAGGAGGACATAAGGCATGAAGGATGATTACAGTGATATCATAAATATGCCTTTCCATGAGCCGGATCCGAGGAAGCATCCGAGAATGGAAAGAGGAGCAAGGGCTGCACAGTTTGCTTCCTTTGCCGCCCTTACGGGCTATTCGGACGTTGTCGAACAGACTCAGGAAGAAGTATGTAATGCCGTTCTTAACGAAACGGTATTTGAAGAGATAGAAGATATCTAAAGGGGGAGAGAAAAATGCCTGCACCCAGAGGAAGACAGACAAATGTTACCGGCGGCGGTAGCGGTGTACACAGAAGAGGATCGGGACTCGGAACGGGCCCCGTCGGTAGCGGTAATTTCGGAGGAGGAAGAAGAACCTCATCCGGAAACGGAGTCAATTTAGGCTCGCAGCAGCCCCATCATTCATCGGGGAACGGACAGCAGGGATATCCCTATCCCGGCGGCGGAACCCGTATCGGCGGTGGCGGAGCGAGGCTCATATTCATCGTTATCATTATCATCTTCATTCTGGGAGGAAAGGGACTTTCATCCCTTCTCGGCGGATCTTCGGGAGGCGGAAGCTCGAACCCAATCTCCGATATCACATCTCTTCTCGGAGGAGGAAATTCATCCTACTTATCGGGCGTTTCATCAACCTCATCACCCTGGGGATCCGACAAGAACACCGGTGTCCTTAACCGTGAGGTTTCACCCGAAGCAAGGGATAAATATACACAGATACTCGGAGACGGTAAGGATGTCGTCACCATAATGGTCTATATGTGCGGAACCGACCTTGAGTCCAAGGCCGGCATGGCAACGAACGATCTTAAGGAGATGGCAGCCGCTACACTTTCCGATAATGTGAACGTCATTGTTTACACCGGAGGATGCAAGAACTGGAAGAACAGCACCATATCCTCTTCATATAACCAGATCTACAGAGTTCTGGGCGGCGGAAAGCTCGAGTGCCTCGAGAACAATATGGGTTCCGGCGCAATGACCGATCCCAAGACGCTTGAGAGCTTCATTGATTATGCCCACAGCAATTACCCCGCCAACAGAAACATTCTTATCTTCTGGGATCACGGCGGCGGCTCCGTTTCCGGATACGGATACGATGAAAAGAATCCGAATTCCGGATCCATGGATCTTGCCGAGATCAGCTCCGCACTTAAGAACGCAGGGATCAAATATGACTTCATCGGCTTCGACGCGTGCCTCATGGGAAGCCTTGAGACAGACCTCATGGCTGCGCAGTATGCCGATTACCTTATCGGAAGCGAAGAGACAGAGCCCGGAATCGGCTGGTATTATACCGACTGGCTCACCGCTCTTTCCAAGAACACCTCGATGCCCACACTTGATATCGGAAAGCAGATCATCGATGATTTCGTCGATACCTGTGCAAGACAGTGTGCGGGCCAGAAGACCACGCTTTCACTCGTGGACCTTTCCGAACTCCAGGCAACCGTCGGAGATGAGTTCAGAGCATTCTGCTCGGATACCCAGGGACTTATAACGAGCGGTGATTATGCATCGGTTTCGGATGCACGTACAGGTTCGAGGGAGTTTGCGACAAGCTCACACATCGACCAGATCGATATGGTCAACTTCGCACGCCGCGTGGGAACGGAAGAGGGTAACGCACTGGCTGAGGTTCTCCTTTCCGCGGTCAAGTACAACCGCACTTCAGGTAACATGACCAATGCGTACGGTATCTCCATCTACTTCCCGTACAACAGCAAGTCCGCCAAGGTCGATAAGGCAGTAAGCACTTATGAGAAGATCGGGCTTGATGACGAATACACAGACTGCATAAGGGAGTTCGCAGGACTCGAGGCATCCGGTCAGACAGTTGCATCCTCTTCGGGCGTCGACATCACCTCCCTTCTTTCCGGAGGATCGGCACAGAGCTCATACGGCTCACTTTCATCGCTGGATGTGAACGATATGATGAACCTCATCTCGGGCTTCTCGGGAATGCTCTCCGGAAGGTCGATGAGTGATAAGGATACCGCGGATTACATTGCGGACAATTACTTTGATGCATCCGTCCTTTCCTGGAAGGAAGAAGACGGAAGCTACTACATCCCCATCAGGGACGATCAGTGGCAGCTTGTAAACACCGTGGACCTCGCGATGTATTACGATGACGGCTCGGGATATGTGGATCTCGGCCTCGATAATATTTTCAATATAGACGGAAAAGGAAATCTCATCGCGACGGTGGATGGCACATGGCTTTCGATAGAGGGTCAGCCCGTTGCCTATTACCACACCGATACCATCGATAACGGTGATGACGATTACACCATAACGGGATATGTGCCCGCATACCTTAACGGAGATCCCGTAAAGCTCGAGCTTGTATTCGATAACGAGAATCCTTACGGATACATTGCCGGAGCAAGGATCGATTACAAGGGAGCCACGGACACCGAGGCAAGGGGACTTATAGAGCTTCAGGCGGGCGATGAGATAGACTTCGTCTGCGACTATTACACATATAACGGTGTGTATGAGGACAGCTATTATCTCGGAGAGACCCTTGTGGTAAAGGATCCCGCAAGTATTCAGATCAGCAATACATATCTCGGCGGGGATTACCTTGCTCTCTACAGGATCACCGATATCTACAACGGCGAATACTGGACCGAGACCGTGCCCGAATAAAGCCCTGACGCCCCTTTTTGCGAGGGGACGGATATGGTATAATATTTCTTCGATGTATCGTATTTTTGCTTTTGGTCCGGCAGGGGGAAAAGCCGGCAAAGCGGAGGATAAAAAATGTCAGAATATGTTTTGACCTGTTGCTCCACAAGCGACCTTTCCCATGAGTATTTTACGGAGAGGAACATCGGGGTGACATACTTTACCTTTGAACTCGGAGGAACGGAGTATCCCGATGATATGGGAAAGACTATCCCTCCAAAGGAACTTTTCAGAAGAATGCTCGATGGTGAGGGCACCAAGACCAGCCAGGTTTCAGTCGGCCAGTACACCGAATTTTTCGAGCCCTATCTGAAGGAAGGCAAGGATGTCCTTCATATCGCTTTCTCCAGCGGACTTTCCGGATCCTGCAATTCCGCAAGACTTGCCGCTGAGGACCTGAGCGCAAAGTATCCCGACAGAAAGCTCTATGTTGTCGATTCCCTTGCGGCATCCACCGGTCACGGACTCGTTGTCGACAAAGCCGCCGATCTCAGGGACGAAGGAAAGAGCATCGATGAGGTAAGGGACTGGATCGAAGCAAACAGGAATAAGGCTCATCACTGGTTCTTTTCGACCGATCTTACCTTTTACATAAGAGGCGGAAGGGTCAGCAAGACCGCGGGTGCCATCGGAACGGTACTCGGCATCTGCCCCCTTCTCAATGTAAATGACGAAGGAAAACTCATAGCCCGTGAGAAGGTCAGGGGCAAGAAGAAGGTCATCAAGCGTATCGTTGAAGTCATGGAACAGCGTGCGCAGGGCGGACTTGATTATACCGGCAAGGTTTTCATCAGTCATTCGGACTGCTACGAGGATGCGAGAGCCGTTGCCGATCTTATCGAAGAAAAGTTCACGAAGATGAACGGCAAGGTGCAGATCTATTCGATCGGTGCTACCATCGGAAGCCATACCGGTCCCGGCACAGTCGCACTCTTCTACTGGGGTGACGAAAGAGAGCATTAGTGTAAAGTGGGCAATACAAAAACGCATCTGCTGAAAAAATTCTATATGGCAGGTTCTCAGATGTGGTTTGCGCCCGAGGGTCACCTGGACAAAAAACTCCGCGGATTCGGCTGCGGAGTCGTGGCTCTGCACGATCTTATCGAATACAAGGAAATAATAAAAGCGCCGAAAGGCAGAAATGAATATATGGAGCAGGTCCGTAAGATGGAAAAGGGAGGCATCTTTGTTTTCCCGGGTCTTGGGATAGCTCCATATTATTATCCCATCCTTTGCAATCTTTTTCTGATGAGGCACGGATCGCGTCTCAGGATAGGATGGGGACGCACTGCACGTTCACAGCTCAGAAACGGAGCGAAGGATATCAAGAAATGTCTCGACAACGACTGCCCCGTCATATTTGCGGCAGGCCCCGGTTATCCTTTTCTTTTCAGGGATAAGTATGTGACTCTCTATAACAGGGAACGCAAGCCTTCCGGCAAGAGAACGAGGGAGCACTACATGACCGTTCTCGGAACGGCCGAAGCCGACGGAGAGATATGGCTCGAGGTTGCGTCCTGGGGCGAGCAGTTCAGCATAAAACTTGATGAACTGGTAGAGTATTCGAAATATGCGATGCCTTTTTCCACGAGGTTCTACCGCATATATGAAAAGAAAAAATAAGCTGTTCGGATGATACGGATTTCCAAGGAGGTATGTTCATGGCAGTTGATGCAAGAAAAGTGGCTCTTATAGGATGCGGTTTTGTAGGATCGGCTTCCGCCTTTGCACTTATGCAGAGCGGTCTCTTTTCCGAGATGGTCCTCATCGATGCGAACACCGCCAAGGCCGAAGGCGAAGCACTCGATATCGCGCACGGTCTTTCATATGCAAAGCCCATGCAGATCTATGCGGGCACATATGAAGATATCGCTGATGCCGCGATCATAGTCATCAGCGCCGGTGCAAACCAGAAGCCCGGTGAGACAAGGCTCGATCTTGTTAAGAAGAACATTGCGATCTTCAGATCGATCATGGGTGAACTCAACCGCGTGAAGGTCGAGGGTATCCTTCTCATCGTTGCAAATCCCGTTGATATACTTACGGCAGCAGCCGTTAAACTTTCCGGACTTCCCGAGAACAGAGTGTTCGGTTCGGGAACCGTTCTCGATACCGCAAGGTTCAAGTATCTGCTGGGCGAGCATCTTAAGGTTGATTCGAGAAACGTACATGCATTCATTCTCGGCGAACACGGAGACAGTGAGATCGCAGTGTGGTCGAGCGCCAATATATCCGGCATACCCGTACATGATTTCTGTGAGCTCAAGGGCCACTACGATCATGAGACAGCAATGAAAGAGATCGCGGACAATGTCAAGAATGCCGCATATGAGATAATCGAGAAAAAGCAGGCAACATATTACGGAATCGCGATGAGTGTGAGACGTATCTGTGAGGCAGTCATAAGGGACGAGAAATCGATCCTTCCCGTATCACGTATGCTCCACGGTGAGTACGGCATCGACGGTGTCGCACTTTCACTTCCCGCGATAGTGGGTGCAGGCGGAGTGGAGATCCCCGTACCCGCGGAACTTAATGATGATGAGCTGTCCGCTCTCAAAAAATCGGGTGAGACCTTAAAGGCAATACTCGACGAAAATCTTTGATCGGAGGAATTCCAAATGAGCATCACACAGATCTGCATCCTTGCCGTGATCGTTTTGTACCTGCTGTTCGTTCTTCTCGTAGGTATAAAGTTTTCAAAAGGCAACAAGACCACAGAGGATTACTATCTCGGAGGACGTAAACTCGGTCCCCTCGTAACGGCAATGAGTGCCGAAGCATCGGATATGAGTTCGTGGCTTCTTCTCGGAATACCGGGACTTGCCTATGCTTCCGGACTTGCCGATCCTTTCTGGACATCACTCGGACTCGGTATCGGAACCTATCTCAATTGGCTGTTTGTTGCAAAGAAACTCAGGAGATACAGCCAGATAAACGGATCCGCAACGGTCCCTGCGTTCTTTTCCAACAGATTCGGGGATGACAAGAATATCCTTTCGCTCATCGCGGCTCTTGTCATAATCATTTTCTTCGTTCCCTATACCGCGAGCGGTTTCTCTGCATGCGGAAAGCTTTTCAATTCCCTCTTCGGAGTCGATTACATCGTTGCGATGATCATCTTTGCACTCGTTATCATCGCATACACGACTCTCGGAGGATTCCTTGCGGCATCCACAACGGACCTTATCCAGAGCATCATCATGACCATCGCACTTGCGACCATCCTTTTCTACGGAGCATCACAGGCAGGCGGATGGGGTGCCGTATTTGAGAATGCCAAGGGACTTGCGGGATATTTCGATCTTAACAATATGCATTCCGACGAGACCGGACTCATCGCATACGGAACTCTTACCAAGATCTCTACAATGGCATGGGGACTCGGATATTTCGGAATGCCCCACATTCTTCTCAGATTCATGGCTATCGAAAAGGAAGAAAAGCTTTCTCTTTCGAGAAGGATCGCGAGCGTCTGGGTGTTCGTCGCAATGTTCGCAGCCATCATCATCGGATTCGTGGCAAGGGCAATGACCGCCAACGGATCCATAGGAGTTCTCGACGATCCCGAGACCGCCATCATCAAGATATCGGATCTGCTCAGTACACACGGCGTGCTCACCGCATGCGTGGCCGGACTTATTCTTGCGGGTATTCTCGCAGCTACCATGTCGACCGCGGATTCACAGCTTCTTGCTGCAGCATCGAGTGCATCCGATGATATCTTCGGAAAGATGATCTTCAAAAAGCAGGATGAGAAGCGTCAGATGCTCGTTGCAAGAATTGCCGTTATCGTAATGAGCATCATCGCACTCTTTATCGCAAAGGATCCCAACAGCTCGGTATTCCAGATCGTATCCTTCGCATGGGCAGGCTTCGGTGCTGCATTCGGACCTCTTATGCTCCTTGCGCTGTTCTGGAAGAGAACCAATAAATACGGTGCGCTTGCGGGAATGATCAGCGGCGGTGTCATGATCTTCGTATGGAAGTTCCTTGTCCGTCCTCTCGGCGGTGTATGGAATATCTATGAACTCCTTCCCGGATTCATCGTATCCGCTGTTTTCATAATTGTTGTAAGTCTTCTTACTCCCGCACCCGAGGGTAAGGTCATCGAGGATTTTGAAAAAGCTGCTGAATAATTTTGCTTTTGTGAGGGGGGCAGATTATGGCACAGAACGGTAATGAGAAAACCAATGCCGGTATCCATTCGATCGCATTTAAGCTGGTAGTTTCCATAGGACTTGCCTTTATAGCGGCCTGCGCGATACTTCTGACCATAGCGATCAGAAACTCGGAAGGCTGCATGACCGAGGCATACAAGAAGTACACCATGAATGTGGCCCAGTCTGCGGCCACTGCCGTTGATGTGCTCTGCCGTGAAGGAACCGGAGACGATGCACACGGCGTTGCGGTTGAAGAGGAAATGATCTCCCTTCTCAAAGCTGATGCCGAAGGAAACAGACAGACTCTTTATGATTTTTACGGACCGGTCCTGGGAGATATCGAACTTACCGGGATAGACGGTTCATATGCGTATATGGTAAGTGCGGACGGCACGACCCTTTATCATACCAGTGAAGAGAGGATCGGAAATCCTGTTGAAAATGCTGCAGTCAAGGGACTTACCGCAAGACTCGCGTCGGGAGAAAAGCCTTCTTCCATCGGTGCGGGTTCCGTCGTATATGAATTCAAAGGTTCGGACAAATTCGCCGGGTATGCATTTACCGACGGTGGTAATATCGTGGTCGTTACCGGTGATTACGATCTGGTAATGAAACCTGTAAGGACAATGAGGAACAAGATGATCGCCGCTTCCGCGGGTCTTCTTTTGACATTCCTCATTGTTTTCTTTGTCATAATCACTCTTATCTTAAAACCCATAGGTACCCTCATAGAAATAATCGATGCGACGGCCTCGTTCAATCTGAGGCACAATCCCAAGTCGGGAGCTTTGCTCAAGAGAAAGGATGAGTTCGGGCTTATTTCCGTATCCATCGGAAACATGAGGGCCAAGCTCAGGGAGATAGTCGACGATATAGGAAGCGCCGCGGAGGAGATAGATGCCAATGTGACCGAGCTCGATGAGACCGCGGAAGTGGTCAATTCAATGTGTACGGACAATTCCGCAACCACTCAGGAGATGGCGGCATCCATGCAGGAATGTGCAAATTCCGCAGATCATATGAACACTGATATCGCCAATATCCGCAATGCGCTCCATCAGATCGAGATGCAGACCAATGACGGATTCACCGTATCCGATGAGATCATGGAAAGAGCATCGAAGCTCAGGGATACGACGGACAAGGCATCAGATACCACGGACGGAATATTTGCGGATGTCAAGGCAAGATCTGCCAAGGCCATAGAGGATTCCAAGGTTGTTGAGAGGATAAATGAACTTACCGGTGCCATTATGGCGATCTCGTCACAGACATCACTGCTTGCACTCAATGCCTCCATCGAAGCGGCAAGAGCGGGTGAAGCCGGAAGAGGATTTGCGGTTGTCGCTACCGAGATCGGAAATCTCGCGGATCAGACCTCCAGGTCCGTCGGCGACATAAACAGTATCGTTGCCGAGGTCAATGTGGCCGTATCACAGATGCAGGCCTGCCTTGAGGAGATGGGTGATTTTCTTGAAAACACCGTTCTTAAGAATTTCGATTCCTTCAAGGACGTGGGCTTCAGGTATCAGGACGATGCCGATGTCTTCAAGGATTGCATGTCCAGCATCAAGAACAGCGTGGATGAACTTACCGAGACCATGGCGAGCATGGCCGGTTCGGTTGCATCAATAAGCGGCGCCGTGGGCGAATCCGCGGAAGGTGTATCCGATATAGCGGGCAAGACGACCGATATCGTTCAGGGAATGAGCGATACCGAGATCAAGGTCGGTCAGTGCCGTGAGTATGTCGGCAAGCTCAGGGAGGTTATAAGCCGCTTCGAACTTGATTGATAAAAAATTACCGATTATTGGTGTGATAGGCATTTCGTGGTATAATATTTGCATTAATCACAATAATATATGACACATTGGCTTTTTTATGAGAGAGGGGAAAAGATATGAAGAAGCTATTCGCGAAGTCTAACATGACCTTTATGGTCGCTCTGCAACTTCTTGTACTTCCTGCCGTCATTTGTCTGATCATCTCCCTGGTCATGATGGGAAAAGAGATGAACGGAACTTACAGTGAGGCGGAATCTCTTTTCTATGACTCCCTGTATCAGACCAACAGCAATCTTGTTAATGCAGACAGGGATCTTTACCAGGCTATGAATGCCGCCCAGCAGTATATATCGATATCCCAGTCGGACGGAAATCTTCCTCCCGATGTAATGGAAATGCTTTATGCCATCAGAGTGGCCACATGGAATGAAAATCTTGCCGAGACCACGGAGCGCATCGATGCCGCAGTAGCCATTGCCAAGACCGATGAGACTCTATATACCGGAACACTTGTGGAAGGAAAATCTTTCAAGGATTACTACGAAGAGTTCCAGACGGAATATGCGGCATGGCTCGCTTCTTATGATTTCCAGACCAACGAAGGAGACATCACCTTATTCAATGAACAGTTTGAGGTTGCCAGAAACACGATCTCCGGGATGACCGCTGTTGTGGAAATGTGGGCGGATGCTGAAAAAGCCGAAGCTAAATCTTCGATCGCCGGAAAGGTCACAACATTAACCATTCTGTTCGTGATCATAATAATCGGCGTATATGTACTTGTCATCGTTACCGCCAAGGCGCTTACCGACGGAGTCAAGAGAGTCGGTGATTCCATCGATAATATGTCCAAGGGTGATTTCGTATCTCCTCTCGAAGTCGAATCACCTGTCAGGGAATTCAGAAATATGGCGGCATCCGCAGAGAATATGAGACAGAGCCTGCGTGATGCTCTCTCAAAGATAATCGAGAGCGCACAGAGTGTTGATGAAGGCGCAACTGAGGCCAAGGAAAGAATAACCGACAGCCAGAAGGCTACGGCCGATATCAACCAGGCTGTATCCGAGCTTTCAAACGGAGCCATGGCCATGGCTAACGATGTCCAGTCCACCGCGGACATCACCGTCAATATCGGAAACTCCGTAGAAACCGTACTCGATGCGGCAAACTCCAATCTTGAGAACGGACGTGCCGTTATGGAAGAATCTTCCAAGGTTCAGGGTGAACTCGGAGATCTGATGAAGTCCGGTGCCAATACCAGGGAAAAGGCAGACCAGGTTGCCAAGTCCGTCGGCGAGACCGCAGCGGTCGTTGAGCAGATCAACCAGGCTGCGGAGCTCATCATATCGATTGCAAACCAGACCAACCTTCTTGCACTCAACGCTTCCATCGAGGCAGCAAGAGCAGGTGAAGCCGGCAAGGGCTTCGCGGTTGTTGCGGATAATATCAAGAACCTTGCGGAAGAGTCCAACGGTGCCGCAAATGAGATCACCGGAATGCTCAAGACCATTACCGGACTTTCGGACCGCAACAAGACTCTTACCGAGGATATCAGAAATGCGACCGAAGCTGAGGCTACGGCACTCGGCTCAATGAGTGATTCGTTTGAGAATATGCTTTCCATGCTCCGTGAGACCGAAGAGGGTAACAAGCAGATACTCGGACTTGTCCAGTCACTCGATAACGATAAGAAATCGATCATGGAATCTGTCGAATCCCTTTCTTCGGTATCGGAAGAAAATGCCGCATCAACCGAAGAAACATCTGCTTCACTGTCACTGCTTGACGAAAACATGGAGAGTGTCGTAAAGCAGACCGAAGCTCTTTCCGTCGTGGCGGATGAACTCAGGGACAATGTCAGGATGTTCACGATCTGATCGGCTAAATATTTTTTCAGGGAGGAAGAATAACAATGGCTAACAATGGTAACAACGGTATGAAGAAGGGCGGCTTCGATTTCCTGAAGATGCTGATGCTCTTCGGAATGGTTCCCATCATCACGGCGATCCTGGTCGAAACCTTCGTAAGTGCAGCGAAGACAAAGAGTACAATGGAAGAATCCGTGTATGACAGACTCAATGCAACGAATATGGCGTTCAACCATTACGTGGAAGATGTCATCGCAAATGCCGGTGAAGGAATATTCCTTACCGAGGATGCGGACCATACCTTTGTTGATTCATATACATCCGAGAATCTCGGTCTTACCATATTTATGGGTGATACCCGTGCAGTTACCAACCTCAGGGACTCACAGACAAACCAGAGACTTGAGGGGACCAAGGCATCCGATGCCGTCATCGCAGCATGTTTGAACGGCGGTCAGCATTATCAGTCAGACGGTGTCATGATCAATGGGAAGCAGTACTATGTTGATTACCAGCCGATCTATGCAACCGACGGGCGAATCATAGGAATGACCTTCGTAGGAGAGCCTTATGACACGGTTCAGTCCGCGATCCTTTCGGTCGTCACTCCACTGATCATCATTGCGGTCATTCTGTTTATATTCTTCGCGGCACTGATATTCTTCCTTTCACTCTATGTCAGAAGAGCGCCTGCTCTTATCAGTGAAGATATGGAGAGAATGGCTACCGGCGACATCATGTCCGATTCGGTAGCCCATTCCGCGATAACCGAGAATACCAATATGATCACCGCGATCGGAAACATGAAATCCGTTCTTCAGGATACCGTTTCGAAGATCAAGGAATCCGCAGACGAACTCGGTGAAAATGCAAATGAAGTAATGACTTTGTCCGGCACTTCCGCAGACGGTGCCGCACAGATCTCCACAGCGGTCGGAGAGCTTTCGCTTACCGCACAGAATATGGCCGAGAATGTTCAGGAAGTAAATTCCCATGCCGCTGAAATGGATGTCACGGTATCCGATATAGACGGAAATGTCGAAAGCCTGAATAAGAACGCCGAGACAATGAAGAACATAAGCCGTCTTGCTTCCGACAAGATGAAGGATGTAATGACATCCAGCCGCGGAAGCGTTGAGGCTGTTCAGACCAT
>JAFZWW010000017.1 GCA_017617005.1 Lachnospiraceae bacterium | reverse complement strand
TTAGAGAGTATGAGGTAGATAGGAATGGTGTGTAAGAGCAGTAATGCTCTCAGCTGACATTTACTAATAGGTCGAAGGCTTATCCTGTTGTTACCTGGAATGCACGATGTTTTAGATGGAGTTTGGTTTCGGTTTTGAAGGAATAAATTTTTCTTCGCATTGCGGCGAATTCCCTGTTTACAGGGATTTTGTTTTATATTAAACTAATAAAGTCGTTGCAATAGTAATATTCCTCGATAGCTCAGTCGGTAGAGCATTCGGCTGTTAACCGAAGTGTCGTAGGTTCGAGTCCTACTCGGGGAGCTAACGAGTTCAACATTTTGTAATCGCTCAGTGCAGAGGCACTTTCGCGAACAAAATGTAATGAACTCTGATCAAGTCACTACGTGCCTTGATCCGGTTATCAGAAATTTCATACTGGTGCCATAGCCAAGTGGTAAGGCATGGGACTGCAACTCCCTGATCGGCGGTTCAAATCCGTCTGGCACCTCTGAAAATACACTCAGCCGAGTGTATTTTTTTTACTTTCATGTTACTGTTTATGTGACCGGGGGGGTCTTTTCGTCGTCATTACAGATGTAACGGAAAATTCTACTGAGGATGCTGCTATGAAAAAAGATCTTGTTAAGACCGTAAAGATCATATCGTCTTTTTTGGTCCTCTCCATGGGCCTTTCGGGATGTACCCTTCCTGATTCATCCGTCTCTGAACCTCAAGTTGAAGTTCACTTTGCAGACGAAATTGAACCTCCCACACTTCTTGGCCAATATCCCGTTGAACCTCAGGAAGA
The DNA here is from genome assembly GCA_017617005.1 of Lachnospiraceae bacterium. Classification (GTDB taxonomy): domain Bacteria; phylum Bacillota; class Clostridia; order Lachnospirales; family Lachnospiraceae; genus AC2028. The sequence continues at coordinate 16,017 of JAFZWW010000017.1, read as the reverse complement.
TGAATTTCTTGATGAGGTCCCTGAATATATTTCCGACAGAGGGATAATCCTCAGAGGCCCTATAAGGGATCCGGAATCACCTAAACTTAAAACTTTCCATACAGATACAAAAGGTAATGGTATATGGTTCTCCGACTATACCTGCGACTGCGATCTTGCGATAGCAGGATCCGATCAGGAATTTACGGATTTTTGTGATGGATTTTCCGCTTTTGATGATCCTTATTATTTTTCTCACTGGGAATTCGATTATCAGACCGAATATAACAGCTGCATTTTCAGCGTTCAATATGGCGGGGATGCATCACAAACTTATTTCGGACAGGTATTCAGGTCGTGCTTTTATGGTGGTGGTGTGTCGGGAGGCACTGTTTACATGGATGGAGATCCGGGTGTCTCTGTCGAGATATTTTATGATCCCAGTGGGAAATATATGCTTCTTTTGAACAATACCTATGTCGGCGAAGTGATGGATGATTTTATTCTTACTTTCCTTGAGCCGGAAATGGTAAAACTTGACATCATTCCTGCCGGAAGCGAATATGTTATTTCTGTGGAGGATCCCGAGGCAATCGGTGAGTTTGTGGGTGCCATGCACGATCTTTGTGTTCTTGAGACGGAAGGTGATATGCCGGATACGGCTGAAGAGCAGATAACTTTTTCCTTTACAGATGTGAACGGGTACGTAAATGATTATACGATCGCCGGTGAGTATCTGATACACGGAGAAGATGTTTATCGGGTAGAGAATCCCGAAAAACTGGGTAGATTGACAGATCTATTTGAAAAGCTAAGATGATTGCCTGAAAAGGGAAACTGTTCCCCTGTTTCTATGATGATAATCTTATGAGGATCATAATATGAAGAAAATTTCTACCTTCGCAAAGGTTTTGATAATACTTTTTCTGATCATCATCATCTTTTTGATAGTTATTCCTTTATTCATGAAACTTTCCCGGGATCATGAAAATGTAAACGGTCAGGATCTTTATGAAAATGAAACCGATGATATTTCAGGCGGGACTGTCGACGGTAACATTACCTCGTATCCTGCACTGGATGAAGTGCCGGAACATATTGCAAACCGCGGGATAATCCTTCTCGGATCTGACTATGAATTCGCAGATGGTAAATTATTCGGCAGATATGATACCCGCGGAGAGCGGCTTTGGATTGACGGATATACCTGTGACTGTAATCTGAAGGTTGAATCTTCCGACGAAGAATTCCATGAATACTGCGACCGTTTTTCTGAATTTGGAGAGATTAGATATACTGATGACGGATACGGTGAAGTCTGTATTGTAAGGATTCCGTATTATGCTTATCCAGATAAAAGGGTATGGGAAATAGATATAACAAGATCGTGCACCTTCCCGTTCAATGCTGCCGAAGGAGGTATGTGGGAGCCTGCCGGTGATGCTTTTTGTTTGGTGCCGATCTATTATGATCCCTCCGGAAAATATATCTTTGTGATAAGAAATTCAACTCTCGACAGTGAGTATTTTCTGTTCTGTCTTGAACCCTGTATGACTTCAGTGGATATTTATTCTTCTGACTCCGGTAACGAAACTGAGTATCATTCAGACGATGCAGGAGAGGTAAGAGCAGTTGTGGATGCGATCCATGAACTTAGGCTTGAGAAAGTTGAAGAAGACCGCCCGGAACTGGCTATGGCAGAAAATTATACGGTTTTCACCTTCACCGATGAAAACGGATATACGAATGAATACACCATAGTCGGCATCTATCTGATACACGGGGAAGACGTATACCGGATAGATAATCCCGAAAGGCTGGATGAACTTGAAACACTTTTCGACAGATCCGAATAAACGAGGAAACAGGGGAACCGTCCCCCTGTTTCCCCGGGAGTTTTTCTTTTTCAAACGTCGGTTGAATATTTATACTGCAGGTATCATACTCCCCGATATTTGCTGTAGAATGCGGGGTTCTGTTTTGCTATTATTAAATATATTCATTTTTTAATGAAAAATATATTTAAGAGGTAGTTTAAAGTGAAGTATTCAAAAAAGTCTTTGATCGTTTTCTTTTCAATCGTTATCGTTCTCTCTGCGGTTACGGAGAGTATGTATATTTTCGGTGATGGACAGAGCTTATTTTTCCAGCTGAGCATTCTTTTCCTGATGTGGACCCCTGCCCTTGCAGCGATAATTGCCGGTATAGTCCTTAAGAAGGAAAGAGCGGGTGAAGAGCCCAAGGTAAAGTTCAATCATATAATCGGAATAAGACTCTGCAAGATAAGATACATCCTTCTCGGAATCTTCCTTCCCCTTGTTTATCTTCTCATTCCGTACAGGATATACTGGAGTATGCATCCGGATAAATTTGCCTACAGCGGAGTTGCGATAGGGCTTGTTCTTTCGGACATTCTTCCCTTGATGATCATCGGGGTGTTCGTCAATCTTTTGTCGGCGCTGGGTGAGGAGATCGGCTGGAGAGGTTTCATGCTTCCCGCACTTACCGAAAGACTCGGCGAGACAAAGACGCTTTTCCTTACCGGTTTTATCTGGGCATGCTGGCATCTTCCTCTTCTCGCGTTCGGAGATTATATGGAAGGATGCCCAATGTGGTATAAGCTCCCCGCATTTATTATCTGCATAGTTCCCATCGGTATCATCGCAGGTTATCTTACTTACAGGAGCGGAAGCATATGGCCCGCCGCTTTCCTTCATGCGGCTCATAATAATTTTGACCAGGCAGTTTTTGATGTTCTCACCGCGGGCGATGAAAAGAAATATTTTGTCAGCGAGACAGGTGTGTTTACGATCGTCTGCGCATGGATCATTGCGGTAGTGCTGCTTATACTGCTTAAAAAGAATTCCAAAACGCAGGAAGTTTCACAAGAGGTAAAAGCATAAGCTTTTATATATAACAAACTTATTTACGGAGGGGCATTAAATGGTAGGAATATTACTGGTCGGAGTATTTGTTGTTATCGTTGTTCTTGCTGTTATTGCAGACAAGAATACCAACAAGAAATTCCTTGCAAAGTATGAAGAAGAGCATCCCGCAAAGGAATCGTTCGGTGACTTCAGGATAAGCACAAATGATGAACTTCTCTATACCCTTGGTTCGGGCACACTTGCCGGATTTAAGATGTGGAAGCTCAGTGAGATAGGAAGCATTGCGATCGTGGATCTTAAGGGTGCCGGAAAACAGTTCTCGGTTCAGGACCGTGACGGAAATGTCATGAAGGGTGAATACCTTACTCCTTCGAAGAAGCCGCTTAAGGAAAAGGCGTATAAGTCTTTTTCGATAGGATGCGAACCGGATGAGATGATCGCATTTATAAGAAAGTACGCACCCGATACCAAATTCATGGTTAATAGTAAGGAAATCTGAAACCGTACAACCCTGATGACTGATATAGGAGATACTAAATGAATGTTGAAGCATTAAGCTGTCAGTGCTGCGGTGCACCACTTAAGCTCGGAAATTCCGTATGCACCTGCGAATACTGCGGACAAACAAATATTGTGAGCGGCGAGACCGGAAAGTACATCGACCTCCTGAACAGGGCAAACACGCTCAGGCAGCAGTGCGAGTTTGACAGGGCTTTCCGAATTTACGAGGATATCCTTGACCGCAATCCTCCGTTTGTCGATATACTCTGGGCCATGACTCTGTGCGAATACGGTATCGAATATGTACAGGATCCCGCATCATCGAGATACATCCCCACGCTTCACAGGATAAACGATGAAAGCATACTTAATTCGGAAACGTTTAACGAAGCCGTAGAGATGGCTGATGATCTCCAAAAAGAAGAACTCAAGGCCGCTGCATCACAGATAGCAAGGATCCAGGAAGATTACCTGAACATTGCAAAAAACGAAAAACCTTATGATGTATTTATCTGTTATAAGGAAACCGATGATGAGACGGGACTCCGTACCGAAGACAGTGATATAGGTGAAAGATTATACAGACTGCTGACGGGAATGGGATTGAAGGTCTTCTTTTCAAGGGAAACCCTTCAGGATAAGCTCGGAGTGAACTATGAACCCTATATTTTCGCGGCACTGAAAAGCTCTCCTGCGATGGTAGTGCTCGGAACCAGGACGGATTATTTCCATGCCGTCTGGGTAAGAAACGAGTGGTCAAGATTCATTAAACTTCGTGAGCTTGACGATCAGAAGCTCATTATGTTTGCCTGCAAAGATATAAACGATCTTCCCGCGGCATTCAGACGCATGCAGGCCCAGCTCCTTACGGGAGATGAAGCACTCGTAAACATTGCGGAAAATATCAGGGACCACCTGACCGGTATCAGGGGTGAGAACACAGAGCTTGTACGTATTAAGTGCCCCGAATGCTTAAAGGCTGTCAGCGTGGATCCTTCCGAGAAAGCATCGATATGCCCGCATTGCAGGAAGCCGTTTATCGTTCTTGAGGCTATTGCAAAATTCGTGCCCGGCGGAAACAGGATCAAATGCCCGCATTGCGGAAAAGAGCAGGAGCGCAATAAGTACGGCTGTATTTTCTGCCATAAGCCCATAGCCTAAGCCCGCGGCGATATCAGTACTTCACGGCGATCGATGCGGGATCGAAGTCCATATTATAGACGCTGTGATCGTTGGGGTCAAGGAATATGGAGACGGTCATTCCGATGGCACCGCTGAGATCCATGTCATAGCTGGGACTTTGGAAGATCTCGGTCGTAAGGGTATTGGGATCCTCGTATCTGCAAACGACATAGTTGGGGTGATGCCCGTTGATGGTGATGGTTTTGTCGGGATATGTTTCGCTTATTGTGGCATAGATCCGGTATCCGGTATCCACGAGAGCCTTCAGCCTGAGCTTCCTTCTGATCTCCTTTACCAGAACGCTCATTCCGACAATGAAGAACAAGAGTCCGATCACGGTGAACATTCCGGTCAGCATATAGAAATTCTTTTTGGGATCGTCAAATGTACCCTGTACGGAATTCTCATCCCCGAAAATGAAGAGGAGGATTCCTATCGATGCAAAGAGGGCACCGTTAAAAGAAAAAAGTCCGCCGGTAAATAACGGCACGTTAAAAGCTTGTCTGGTTTTCATATTTTTCACCTCTGATCCATTATATAAAAATTTTCCAAAAGGAGAAATACATGATCAAAGCGGTTATCTTCGACATGTTCGAGACACTTGTCACTCTTTTTGAAGGACGGACATATTTCAGCGAAAATATGGCTGAAGATGTCGGCGCCGATATAAGCGAATTCAGAAAAGCATGGCATGAGAGCGAACATGACCGCAGCATCGGGAAGATGACCATGAAGGAGGGAATAGCGGATACCCTCAGGAAGATCGGTAAGTATGATGAGGAGACCGTGGAGAGGCTGTTCGAAAAGCGTCTTGCGGCACTCGGGGACACATTTTCCGCCATACCCGGGGATTCGGTCGATCTTCTTAAAGGTCTGAAGGAAAGAGGTCTCAAGGTGGGGCTTATCACCAACACCTTTTCCGATGAAAGAGACCTTGTCCGTGCTTCGGAACTGTTCCCGTTTTTCGATGCGGCAATGATCTCGTACGAGCAGGGTGTGATGAAACCGGGGCCTGACATGTATATTAGAATAACAGAGCAGTTTGATGTAAAACCCGAAGAGTGTCTTTATGTCGGAGACGGCGGATCGAAGGAACTTTTCGCCGCAAGGGATCTCGGAATGAAGGCTGTACAGGCACTCTGGTTCCACGACAGGGCATTCGAACCCCATGTGCCCTGTGATGAGCTTCCGGAGTTTCCGCATGCCATGAAACAGGCGGAAATTTTTGATTATGTTTAGTCAACATTTTGCCTTGAAATGAAGTTTTTACTACGCTACTATAAATAGATATAGTAGCGTAGTTTTTTGGGGGAAAAACGTGAAGCACAGGAATAATCTTTCTACCAAGATCATAATGATGGTTGAGTGCATTATTCTGATATCGAGTATGCTTTTTTGCGCCGTTTCTCTTTACAGGGCAAGGGTAGGTATCAGAAAATCCATCCAGCAGAGAATGCTCGATATCGCAAACTGTGCATCGGGCTCTGTTAACGGAGACGTTCTGGGCGGACTCGGACCGGAGGATGTAGGCAGTTCCAAGTATACGGATGTTTACAATACACTCGCTGTCTTCAGGGATAATGTAGAGCTTGAATATGTTTACTGCATCAAGGAAGAGAGCGAAGGCAGATTCATATTCACCATGGATACCGACCTGGTAACTCCCGCAATGTACGGAGACAGCGTGGAATTTACGAAAGCACTTGCCAGTGCCGGAAGGGGAACCGCTGCGGTTGATGAGATTCCCTATACGGACCAGTGGGGTGAATTCTACAGTGCGTACAGCCCCGTATTCGATTCGTCCGGCAAGGTTGCGGGAATAGTTGCCGTAGACTTTTCCGTGGAATGGTTCGAGGGGCAGTTGTCCGCACAGACCCGTTCGACCGTTATCGGTTATGTGATCATTCTTCTGTTCTCACTCTTTTTCGCGGCATGTCTTTCCATGCTCATAGTCAGGCCTTTCGTACGCCAGCAGGGTCAGCTCCTTGAGGAGAAGGTCCGTGCCGAGAGTGCAAACCGTGCCAAGAGTGATTTCCTTGCGAATATGTCTCACGAGATCAGGACTCCCATCAATGCAGTATTGGGAATGAACGAGATGATCTTGCGTGAGGAGAGAAAGGCCCAGACGCATAAGGACGGAAATCCCCATGTGGTCGAAGAGGCTCTTAACAATATCGGACTCTATGCGGCTGACGTTAAAAAGGCCGGTCATAATCTTCTCGCCATCGTAGGCGATATCCTTGATTTTTCCAAACTCGAAAGCGGACAGCTCGGGATCGTCGAGTCTCCGTATCAGCTCAGTTCGCTTGTCAATGATCTGAGCAATATGATGCTGTTCAAGGCTCAGGATAAGGGTCTTGATTTCTCCATCGATGTCGAAATGTCACTTCCCGATGAGCTCTGCGGAGATGAAGTCCGTATCCGTCAGATACTTACCAACCTTCTGAACAATGCGATCAAATACACCGAGTACGGATCGGTGAGATTGTCCCTGCGCGGTGAAAAACAGGAAGATGATAAGCTTCTTCTCACGGCATCCGTAAGCGATACCGGAATCGGCATCAAGACAGAGGACAAGGAAAAGCTCTTCACGAGATTCCAGCGTCTCGATATGGATCGAAACAGCACTCTGGAGGGGACCGGACTCGGACTTGTCATCACACACCGCCTGCTCGAGATGATGGGCGGAACCATTGATGTTGAGAGCGTATACGGAAAGGGTTCCGTATTTACGGTTACATTCCCCCAGAAGATCATTTCCGAAGCACCTATCGGAGATATACGCGAGCGTTTTATGACAAACATGTCGGAAAACGGAGCGTACAAGGAATCGTTCCATGCGCCCAAGGCCCGCATCCTGATCGTTGATGATACAAGGATCAATCTTTCGGTTGTCGTAAATCTGCTCAAGAATACCAAGATGCAGATAGACACTGCCACGGACGGTGCCGATGCGGTCAATATGGCAAGGAAATACGCATACGATCTTATCTTTATGGATCAGCGCATGCCCGAGATGGACGGAACCGAGGCATTCCACAAGATCCGCGAGACCGAGAACGGAGCAAGCAAAGACGCGCCCGTGATCTGCCTTACCGCCGATGCCGTACTGGGAGCGAAGGAGCGCTATCTTGCCGAGGGCTTTAACGATTATCTCACCAAGCCCGTGGACAGCGCTGCGCTTGAAAACATGCTGATCAAGTATCTTCCCGCTGACAAGGTTGAGCGTGTCTATATGGAGGAAGTCACGGAGGTAAAAGAAGAAAAAGAATCCGATGACGAATATGCCGCACTCAGGAAGATCGGTGTCGATACAGAGACCGGACTTAAGTATTGCCAGAATGATAATGATTTCTATAAGACTCTTCTGACCGAGTATGCCCAGGGCAAGGATGAAAAGACCGAGAATCTCAGGAAGAGTCTTGAATCCTGCGACTGGAAGAATTATGCCATCCACGTTCATTCCCTTAAGAGCACATCCAAGATGATCGGTGCCACGGCTCTGTCCGAAACGGCCGCAAAGCTAGAGGCTGCCGCCAATTCCGGAGACGGTGATACCATCCTCGCAGGACATGATGCCATGATGGACAGGTATTATAAGGTGAATGACGCCATCCGCTCCGTGCTCCCCGTTGAAGACGGTGGGGATGAAAATGAGGACGGCGAGATCATGGAATTTGCACCCGGAAAATAAGGGTTTTTATTCTTTACATAATTAATCTTCTTTTTCTATCAAAATTTACCAAAAATCTTTTAAAATCTGCACTCTCATTGTGAAAATTTACCGAACATGGTAAAATATATTAGTCTTTTTAAGGCAATATTTTTCAAAGGAGACGTGCAATGTCAAAGGAAATGGTTGCTATGATCCTTGCCGGGGGACAGGGATCGAGACTTTACGCTCTGACGGATAAGCTGGCAAAACCGGCAGTCCCTTTCGGCGGAAAGTATCGTATTATTGACTTTCCTCTTTCAAACTGTGTCAATTCAGGCATAGATACGGTCGGTATTCTCACTCAATATCAGCCTCTTGTTTTAAATGAATATATCGGACACGGACAGCCTTGGGATCTCGACAGACTCCATGGCGGTGTTCACGTGCTCCCTCCTTACCAGCAGGCCAAGGGTTCCGACTGGTACAAGGGAACAGCCAATGCAATATATCAGAACTTAAGCTTCCTGAGAAGATACGATCCGGAGTATGTCATCATTCTTTCCGGAGACCAGATCTGCAAACAGGACTACAACGACTTCCTTGAGTTCCACAAAGCAAAGGGAGCCGATTTCAGTGTTGCGGTCATGGAAGTGCCCTGGGATGAAGCAAGCCGCTTCGGTCTCATGGTAACCGATTCCGACGGACGTATCAGCGAGTTCCAGGAAAAGCCCAAGCAGCCCAAGAGCAATCTTGCTTCCATGGGTATCTATATCTTTAACTTCGATATTCTTGAAAAGTATCTCGAAGCAGATGAAGCCAATCCCGATTCATCGAACGATTTCGGTAATGACATTCTTCCGGCACTTCTTAAGGACGGAAAGAAGATGTATGCTTACCGTTTCAACGGCTATTGGAAGGATGTGGGAACCATCTCATCCCTCTGGGAAGCAAATATGGAGGTTCTCAATCCCGAGAGCAGCGGAATCAATCTCTTTGACGATGACTGGAAGATCTATTCGAGATCATCGGGAAAAGCGGCACAGTATATTTCCGACAAGGCTGTCATTGACAATGCGATGCTCACCAACGGCTGCAGGATCTTCGGAACCGTAAGGCATTCGATCCTCTTTGCGGGTGTTGAAGTCGAAGAAGGTGCAGTAGTCGAAGATGCGGTCGTTATGGGTAATGTTAAGATCTCCAAGGGTGCAAAGGTTGTTCACTGCATAGTCGGTGAGAATGCATTCATCGGAGAGGATGCCGTAGTCGGAGAAAAGCCCGAACCCGGAAATGAAAAGAATGTTGCCACCGTAGGCCCCGGCGTCAGCGTAGGAAACAGAGCTGTCATCGGCGGTACTGCAATGGTCAAGGAAGATGTCGGGGAGGGCGGAAAATGCTGACGAATAAACATGATGCTCTGGCGATCATATTTGCCAACAGCTATGACAACGAGGTCCCTTCGCTCGTAAATGAGCGTCTCATGGCCTCAATTCCCTTCGCGGGAAGATACAGACTTGTCGACTTCACACTTTCATCACTCGTAAACTGCGGTATCGACAACGTCTCCATAATCGTTAAAAAGAATTACAGATCCCTTATGAGACATCTGGGAAGCGGAAGGCCCTGGGATCTTGTAAGAAAGAACGGCGGACTCAACATCGTTCCCCCTTATGCCGAGAAGGGCATCAAGGTCTACAACGGACGTGTCGAGGCGGTTGCGAGCATTCTTGAATTCCTGAAGGGATGCAAGGAGCAGTATGTGTTCATGACAGATTCGAACATCGCCTGCAAGTTTGATTTCTCGGATATGATCCGCGCACATCAGGAAAGCGGTGCCGATGTTACGATCGCATACAAGAATGAAGCCATTCCTTACAGCTTCATGAACATGCAGCTCACACAGACCACTGATCTGTATTACACACTCGACCTTGACGGAAACAGAGTCGTATCCATCAATACGAATTCCAAAGAGTACGGTCCCCAGAATCTTTCGATGAACCTTTATCTCACCGAAAGGGAAAAGCTCATCGCACAGATCGAAAAGGCATATGCGCAGGGACATGTTTTCTACGAGAGAGACGTTCTAGCTCCGATGATCGGAACCGAGAAGATCTGCGGATACGAGTTCAAGGGATATTCCGCAAGGATCAGTGATATGGTCAGCTATTTCGATGAGAACATGAAGCTTCTCGATCCTAAGAATCTCAAGGCACTCTTCGACGGCTCCGATGTCTACACGACGGTAAGAGACGATAACCCCGCAAGATACTGCAGCGGTTCCAAGGTTTCAAACAGCCTCATCGCGGACGGCTGCGTCATCGAGGGTGAAGTTGACAACTGCGTACTCTTCAGGGGCGTTCATGTCGGAAAGGGAACCAAACTCAAGAACTGCGTCGTAATGCAGGATACCGTTATCGCCGGAAACTGTGATATCGAATATACCATCATGGACAAGGAAGTAAACATCGCGAGCGGCAAGTCCGTAAAGGGCGAGAAGACTTTCCCCGTATTTGTACCCGCATACAAACAGATACTTTGATCCGGCCCTGTACCGGTAAGGAGGGCCTTCCTTTGCGGAAGGCCCTAATATTTTGAAGGAGGAAAAATATGGCTGAAAAAGATTGCTCAAAAGAGATAGCGGAACTTAATGAGATAGTGAAGAAATATGACAACATTGTCTTTTTCGGCGGAGCCGGTGTTTCCACCGAGAGCGGCATTCCCGATTTCAGAAGTGTGGACGGCTTATACAATCAGAAATATGATTATCCTCCCGAGACGATACTGTCACACACATTCTATGTAAGACATACCGCAGAATTTTACAAGTTCTACAGGGACAAGCTGATCGTAAAAGGAGTCAAGCCCAATGCGGCACATTTAAAGCTTGCGGAACTCGAAAAGGCCGGAAAGCTGAAGGCAGTCATCACACAGAACATTGACGGACTCCATCAGGCTGCGGGCTCCAAAAAGGTTCTTGAGCTTCACGGTTCGACCCTGAGGAATTATTGCATCAAATGCGGCGAGTTCTATGATATAGATTACATTGCCGATTCTCCGGATGATGTCCCCAAATGCAAAAAATGCGGTGGAGATATCAAACCCGATGTTGTATTGTATGAAGAAGGACTTGATATGAACACTCTTCAGGAGTCGGTTCATTACATATCCGAGGCACAGGTACTCATAATCGGCGGAACCTCGCTTGCGGTATATCCCGCAGCCGGACTTATCGATTATTTCAAGGGTGATAAGCTTGTCGTTGTAAATATGGCACCTACGGGAAGGGATTCGAATGCGGATCTCGTCATACCCGCTCCGATCGGAAAAGTTTTTTCTCAGATAGAGATCTGAGATATTTAAGGAGGACATGTAAATGTCAGAAACACGCGGACCTGTGGCACCCAAAGATCCCACAGCGAAAAGACCGTTTTACTATGTAATGAGGGATAAGGAAGTGCTCGGTTACCCCCAGCCTGACGGCAGGGGCATACAGTTCATTTTCGAAAGCGACGGAAGGCTCAAGGCTGCGGCAAAGCTTTTCGGAAACCTCGAGGATGAATCCATGCTCGCAGAGCTTGATACCGTAGAGGGTCTCAGGAAGCAGGTGCACAGCATCGGCGTATCCGTTCAGAAATCCGGTGAGCCCGTTAAGGTAAAGTTCTGTTTCCAGATGTACGGACATAAGGATCCCTACAACTCCGGAACTACTCTTGAGATGGAGCTTGATTCGGACGGAATGGAGATGGTCATGGACCTTTCTCTTTTCGACTGGTCGGATGATGACAATGTTCCCGGACAGATCCGTTTCGAATTCCCTGAGGCGGGAATCCAGGCCAAGGTTTCCGTTGCGTTCTATCTGAACGACGGGTATACCGCACCGGAACTCAAGGATGACAAGGAAGTAGACACTTCGAGCGAAAACTATAAGAAGATGATCGGAAAATCCCTTATGCAGAAGGGAAATATCCATCGTCTTAAAGCAGCCATCGATAAGGCGCGTAAGGGTGAGAAGGTTGAGGTCGCATTCATCGGCGGATCCATCACCCAGGGTGCGGGTGCGATACCCATCAACACAATGTGCTATGCATATAATGCGTTCAAGGGCTTCTGTGATATCGCGGGCAGGGGATATGAAGACAATGTCGGATATACCAAAGCCGGCGTCGGAGGAACTCCTTCCGAACTCGGCATACTGCGCTACGATCATGATGTTACGGAGAACGGCAAAAAAGTTCCCGATGTTGTCGTGGTGGAATTTGCGGTCAATGATGAAGGCGACGAGACTAAGGGTGAGTTCTTTGATTCTCTTGTAAGAAGGATCTACAACAGCCCTCAGAAGCCCGCCGTGGTTCTGATCTATTCGGTATTCGTGGACGGCTACAATCTTCAGGACAGGCTTAAGCCTGTGGGCGAAGCATATAACCTTCCGATGGTCAGCATCAAGGATGCGGTTTACGACCAGTTCTACCTGAGTGAAGAGGAAGGCGGCGTGGTAAGCAAGAACCGCTACTTCTATGACATGTATCATCCGACCAATACCGGACACCGCATAATGGCTGACGGCCTGATCAATATCTTTAAGATCGCCGATGAGTCCGCAGATGAAGCAGACCTAGATATTACAGGCATCACACCTCCCAAGGGCGGAGAGTTTGAAAGCATTTATCTTGTCGACAGATTCAATATCGATCAGACGCCCGCAGTCATCTCTTACGATAAGGGCGTATTCGGAAGCGACAGCCCCGAGGTTCAGGCGGTCGAAAGAAATATGGACCTGAATGTCACACCCGAATTTGCGGGCAACTGGTTCTATGACGGAAAGGGCGATTCCGATGTGGTCTTCAAGGCAAGAATGAAGTTCAGCGCGCTTGTTATTGGATATATGGATTCCGCATCACCCGAAGTGGGATGTGCACAGGTTTTCGTTGACGGCGAAAAGACCCTTGATATCGATCCCCACATCATCGGCTGGCAGCACGCAAATGCGCTTATCGCATTCAGGGGTGGTCCCGCAAAGGAAAGAGATGTTGAGGTCAGAATACCCGAAAAGGATAAGAGATTTACAATCCTCGGTTTCGGAATCGTAGACTGAAAAATTAATACCGGGCGATGCAAAACTCCCATCTTTTGCAAGATGGGAGTTTTTGAATGGAGCGGAATGGCAGTTCATTAACCGAACAGCATGTTGTAATCGTATCTGTAATCGTAATCGTCTGAACTGAGGTTTTCTTTTTCGATGAGCCTCATTGCATAATCCTCGGAGAAATTATATTCACGAAGGAATTCAATTATGTTCTTTTCTCTGTATTCATCAAGATCGTCGTGCATATAACTGCAATACTTATCCCAGTATCTTCCGTCTTCCATTAATACGGGTGCCGCATCGGGATAGACTTCGTAAACAAGATCGGTGGGTACGTTTTCAAGGCTGAGGTCGTATGCTGCGATCCACTTGTCGGGCATTGAGAAAGCAAATGCCAGATACCATACGCTTACGAATACGGTGATGATCCTGAAATAAGGAAGGTCATCCTTGAAGATCCCGATGATCAGGATGGTGGTCCATACGGTAAGTATCACAAGGAGCCAGAGCACATAAACCCTGAGGTGTGAGAGACCGTAAACACCGACATAGAGATACATTCTGAGTACCGATGATGCGATCATCACATAGGTACATACACTGATGATGAGCAGGATCGCTTTGAGTACTTTGTTATCGGCAAAGTGCTTTTTACAAAATGACACGAGTATCAGGTTCAGTATGGTGACAGCAAGGAGCTGGTAAAAGCCTTCGTGTGCATACTCTGCGTAGGTATAGCCCTTGGGAAGCTCCATACGGCCTACGAGATATACGAACTGAATTCCGCTGAAGAGAAGATATACAACGGCGATCAGACTGTTGAATGTGATAGCAACGACCGCATCGAACTTTTTATGTTCTGCTCCTTCATGGAAGATCTCCGCGGGAAGACAAGCTGTCCATGTGTAGAAAGCAAGGAATGACAGGAAGAACTTGAAGGGAACGCCGAACCAGTCCTCGCTTAACTCGGGAAGGTGGATGCAGTCAAGGATGTCTTCGACAATACTGCCAAAGATCAGATCGGCCGATGAGAGTAGAGCAAGGATGATCCAGAGAAGGGGGATTGCAATGAGCAGACCCAGCAGCACACTCTTTACGGTCTTTTTGCCGGACTCATCCTTGACGGTGCCGCCTTCAGCCAGTGCCGCCATGGCCTTGGCCTGCTTGGTAGCTTTGGAGTCGGTGAAGGGCTTGGCGATGTTCTTGAGGGGAACGATCATGAGCTGTCCCATCTTGAGGAGCATAGCGGTTATCTCTTTTGCTTCCTGATTGGAGTAGATCTTAAGGAGCAGGCAGGAGAATATGAGGAGTATTCCCATTCCGCTTCCGAACTGAAGGTCTACGGACGAACTGATGCATTTGTGGATGGAAAGGAGCATGAGGACGATGCAGTAGAAAAGCTTGATGTCAAACTTTCCTTCGATATTCCTGAAGAGACTCTTTCCCATGCTCTTGCAGTCCCATGCGAGGATCGCAAGTGTGGATGCCATGAAGAGAGGGTAAGCTACCGATGCACGGTTTCTGTATATGAAAAGTATTGCGAGTGCCGCCCATAAAAGGGCCTTTTTAAATGATCGTTTAAATCGAAAGATTTCCATAATGCTTCTCCTAAGACTGATCTCCTTTTTGGTATTCGAGCAGGTCTCCGGGCTGGCAGTCCAGCGCCCTGCACAGTTTGCACAGTGTATCTACTTTGACGGCTTTTGCTTTGCCGGTCTTTAAGATGGACATGTTCGCCACGGTGATCCCGACCCTGTCAGCGAGTTCACTGACGCTCATTTTTCTCCGGGCGAGCATTACATCTATGTTGAATATGATCTTGTCTTCATCCATAGCCCGCCTCCTATATTGTCAAATCATTTTCGGCCTTCATTTCTGCTGCTTTCTGAACCAGGTGTGACAGCGCCGCACAGCCTACCGAAACGGAGACACCGAGAAAATCTATTACCAGCGATCCGAGTAGCATTCCCGGATGATTCATGCTGAGGAAGAATAAAACGATGTTGCCGAGGAAGAAAAACACGGTGTCTCCAAGCGCAAGATAGGCCATGATCTTCAGATAGTTAGCATTTTCCATAGAGAACGAATTATCGTCCATTATGTTTTTCGATATCTTCCATCCGAAAAAGAGGAAGATGTAGCAGGGGACGGCGGTGATAAGAAGGAATATCATCCAGGGAGTGAACATATACGCGAACTCCGGATTGCGCATTACTATATCCTTGCCGATGATGGGGATGATTCCGAAATAAACAACTCCCACACAGAAGAATAATCCGAATGCCCCGAACCCGAGGAGAATGCCCTGTATCCATCTCGCTAAGTTTTTCTGTGTCATAACAGCCTCCGTTTATACCCGGGATGATATACCCGGTAATGATCATGATCGCCTGAGGGCTTTCCGCCCTTCGTGAGACAATATAGCACCCGAAATATTGTATGTCAACACAAAATTATCGTAACACGATAAAATATTTTCGAATCAAGGGAAATCCTTATCGTGAATTTTGTTAAAAAAAGAGATTTTTGGACTGAAAAAAGGTTATATTTCCTAATAAATGTAATTTTAGGGAACAAAACACTTGCTTTGCCGTGTTTCAGATGATATATTGAAACTCCGTGATATATTTTCCTTGCTCACCTTAGGGGTGGGCCAGAGACCAAAAGGAGGTAACAGCATGAACAAGTATGAATTAGCTGTCGTTATTAATGCAGTAATTGATGACGAC
>JAFZWW010000130.1 GCA_017617005.1 Lachnospiraceae bacterium | reverse complement strand
TGTCGCTATCCGCTGCGGCGGCCTCGGCTCCCTCTCTCGGAATGTGCAATCCCTTTCTGTTTTCTCCGATTTCCCCTGGGTCATGCCTGTGTGGGCTTTTCTGCTTTTCTATTTCCTGTTGAAGGTTTTCGGAATGTGGCTGGTCGGCCTGACATGCTGGGCCATTTTGCAATCTGTCAACCATCTGCCGTTGGCCATATGCGCAGCCGGCGTTGTGCTGACGGGAGAATACGCGATGTTTACCCTGATTCCCGACAGCGGTGTCTGCGTAATCTTTCGATATGTAAATCTGTTCGCCCTGGTAGATGTCCCGAAGCTTGCCATGCACTACCTGAATCTCAATCTGTTCGGCTGGCCGGTGCAGGGCTTTTTGTTGTCCGTCTGCCTGATTCCGCCGGTATTGGGGCTGCTCCTGGCCGCCAACCTCCTTCTGGCCTCTCAGAAAAAGCCGGTCTCCCGTATAAACTCGATTCTGATCTTGCTGGATCGGCTACGTGTTCCCTTCTCCAAAGCCGTCGGCCGTCTGCGTCTGTTTGGCCTGGAGCTCTACAAGCTGCTCTGGCTGCAGAAGGGGCTGCTCATTCTGCTGCTGACAGCCCTGTACTCCTTTGTGATCTTAACGCCACAGCCTTTGGATCAGAATCTGTATGATCCTGAGCTTGCCAAATTTTCCGCCGCTATGCAGGGTCCGATTACAGAGCAGACCCTCGCAGAGATCAACGCACAAATTACAAAATACGCCTCCTGGACTCCGACAGAACGGGTCCTACGTCAGTTGACAATTTTGCAAAACCTGCGTGACACCTGTGAACACAGTCTTGCGGCAAAGGATGGGATGTGGCTGATTAACCCGGAGCCCTACACCGCACTGATCGGCGCGCCAACGGATTACACCAATTACCAGCGCGAGAACGCCATGGTGCTTCTGCTGGCGCTGATCCTGCTGTTGAGCGGCATCTTCTCCCTGGAACATCAGAGCGGTATGACCCAGCTCCTGCAAAGAAGTTTCCGGGGCGGGGTGATTCATCGGAATAAGTGGTCTGTCCCTGAACGTAAGGCTCTGACTGTCTGATCTCAGCCTTGTCATTGTATGTAGCGGGAAGTGCGGCCTTGAGATATTCGTAAGCTCTGTTTCCGTTGCCTGCGAAAGTCTCTGCCATAACGCCCCAACCCTGTGTATGGTTGAATATACCGCCGTTCTCCTTGATTCCGGTAGGGAATACCACGCAACCCATAACGGTCTGGGGAGTGTAAACGATCGGAGGTGCACAGAGCTTGAGTCCGTACTTGGAGAAGAGCTGGTCGTGAACAGCTTCGAGGCAGAGCTTCTCCTGGTCGCCCTTACATGCACCGGACATAACAGCCCATACCTGGGTATTGAGATATACTTTTCCTTCATCGTACTTATCGGTTCCGTAAACGGTTCCGTCTTCGCCGACTGCCCAGATCCACCACTTGCCGTCCCAGGCCTTCTTCTGGATCGCTTCGTCAAGAATGTCTCTCTGCTTAAGTGCCCATGCAGCCTCGTCTTCTTTTCCGAGGAGCTTGGAGATGTCCGCATAAGTGGTAAGGCCTGCTCTGAGCTGGAAGGTAACCATTACGCTCTCGCCGTGATAACCGGTCTGGAGACAGTCGTTCCAGTCAGCCGCAAGTCCGGAAGGAAGTCCGTCCGCACCGCTTCTTTCAATATTGAAAAGAAGTGCTTTCTTGAGGTGACCGTAAACGGTATCCTCACCGTGGTCTGCGTAAGGAACAACTTCATTATAGAAGTCGATGTCGCCGGTCTCTGCGATATAAGCGGGGATCGCATTGAAGAACCACTGGCAGTCATCGGATCTGAATTCCTTTTCATCGGGGCACTGCATATGTCCGGGATTATGACCGAGCTTGATGAGAGGCATTGCACCTCCGCAGAAGGTCTGTCCGGAAAGCATCTGCTTTAAGCGGGCCTTTGAAAGCTCGGGGATTGCAGCGTTGACACCGAGTGTATCCTGAACGGAATCACGGAATCCGAGTCCGTCTCTTTCTCCGTTGTAAACAAGTGATGCAGCTCTGGACCATGAGAATGTGATGAGGTTGTTGTAAAGTCCCCATACATTGACAGTGTGATCGATATCCGCATCGGGAGTCTTAGCCTTGAAGGAAGTGAGCTTTGAGTGCCAGTCCGCTTTAAGCTTTTCAAACTCTTCATCGAATCTCTTAGCCGAGCCGTACTCTGCAACGATCTTCTCACCGACAGCGTTTGCGTTTCCGATTCCGAGAAGGATGAGAACGGTCTTCTTTTCACCGGGCTGAAGAACCATATCGGACTGGATGGATCCGCATGCGGTATCGCCGTAGGTCCAGGAATCGGAGCACTGTCCCTCGATGACGGCTCTGGGCTCCTTGTATGATCCGTAGGTTCCGATGAACTTTTCCCTGTTGGTATCATAGTGGGTCATGGGAGCTTCGCAGACTGCGAACCACTCCTGCTGGATGATTCCGCCGAGCTCATACTCGGGATGCTGCTTATACATATTGTCATGTATGGAATAGCCGAGGATGTTGTCGGCCTTCTTATCGGCTTCCATGATGAAGAGTGAATACTGAAGGTTTACAAGATCCTGGGTGGTGTTCCACTGGCTTGCAAACTCGCAGTATGTGAATGCGGAAAGATTTCTGGGCTTGTCTGACTTGTTCTCTACATCAAGTCTCCAATACTCAAACTTCTGTCCGAGAGGAACGAAGTAAGTAGCATCGGTGTGAATGCCCGAATAATCAGAGCTGAATATTGAATATGCAGTACCGTGACGGCATACGGTCTTGTACTGATCGAGGGGCTTGCCGACGGGCTGCCATGATGCCGACCAGTAATCCTTGGAATCATTGTCCCTTAAATAGAAATATCTTCCGGGCTGATCCATGGGAATCGAATTAAAACGAAGACGCATGAATCTTCCCTGCGCGCCCGAACGGTAGAAGCCGTATCCGCCCGCATTATTGGTAATGATCGCACCGTACTCAGTAGTACCGAGATAGTTACTCCACGAGGTGGGAGTATCCGGCCTGTCTACGACATATTCGTAGGCTTCATCATCAAAATGTCCAAACTGCATAATTTTTTCCTCTTAAAAAATTGATTTACCCCGATAAGGGGACTGCAAGCATTAGTATAGCAAACCAAAGGTTAAAAAAATAGTTTAATAAGATTAAACCGAAATAATTCTTTTAGGATGTGATAGTATTAAGCATAAGCAGATACGCGGGGCAGTTAACAGGTTAAAAAAATGCCCTGGAAAGGATATAAAATGGAAACTTCCAGGAAAAAGCTCCTTAAAAACGTCATGGAGAAGTCGGTCGCATGCGGAGAAACCGCAGGATCCATACTTCTGGTCAAAAAGGCCGGAAAGGAAGAATGCTTCATCAAGGCGGGATATGCCGATATTCCGGCAAAAAAGCCCCTTGAAAGGAATACCCTCTTCAGGCTGTATTCGATGACCAAACCGGTCACCGCCGCAGCTGTGATGATCCTTGTAGAAAGAGGCCTTATCGATCTCAACGACCAGATAAAATACATCTTCCCCACCTTTGAAAACATGAAGGTTCTCGAAAACGGGAAGCCCTCCAGAGCCGTCAAGGATCTTTCCCTCTTCGATATCTATAACATGACGAGCGGCATCGCATATCCCGGCCCCGAGGGTGCCCATCTTCAGGCTGCCGGAATTTTCGATGACATCATAAATGGGCTCTCCGAAACACCCGGGGGAAATGTCTCAACCCTTGAATACGCAGAGAGAACCGGACGTATTCCTCTCGCATTCCAGCCCGGATCACACTGGCAGTACGGAGCAGGTGCCGACATCATGGGTGCCGTTGTCGAGAAGGTATCGGGCATGAGATACGGTGACTTCCTTAAGAAAGAGATCTTCGAGCCCCTCGGCATGAACGATACGGACTTCTACGTTCCCGCGAAAAAGAAAAACCGGCTTGCCAAGGTTTACGAATCGCAGCCTGACGGATCAATGATCGAATACACGGGAGAAAACCTCGGAATAGAAAATCCCCCTTATCACAGACCCGCCTTCGAATCCGGCGGTGCGGGCCTCATCTCCTGCATCGATGATTACGAGAAGTTCGCCACGATGCTTCTTAACGGAGGTAAGGGAAACGGAAAGAAGATCCTCTCCGAAAACAGTGTGAAGTTTCTCACAAGCGGACGCCTTACTCCGGAGCAGCAGAAGGACTTCAACTGGGACGGACTGCAGGGATTTACATATTCGCATTTCCTGAGGATCATGGACGATCCCGAAAAGGCAGTGACGATTGCTAAGAAGGGTGAGTACGGATGGGACGGATGGCTCGGATGCTACGTTGCCAACATCCCTTCGGAAAAGATGACGATCCTGCTCATGACACAGAAGAAGGATTCCGGAACCTTCGGACTTACAAGAAGGATAAGAAATATAGTGCTTGCATAATAATACGGCTGCCCGCTCCGGGCAGCCTGTTTTTTATCAAAAAGCCAACATTAAAAGAATTACACTGAAAAACAGAAACGTAAAAATCCCGAGACTCATATGTAATACATAAACACCGTATCCAACCACCTTATTATGGTCATTTTCTTTGACCAGAATCTTATACTTTTTTCCTTTTCTTTGATCCAAAAAAGACATTCCACAATTGACCAGCTTCTCTTCTTTGCCTGATTCATTCAACAAGGAATACTCATAAAGCGTATTGGTAAATCCAAATCTACCGTAACAGCATTCCATACATGTACCATAAATTTTGACATAGAAAAGCCTATACCATAAAGCATTTATAAGAAAAAAACCACTGATAATATAGCCAATGGCAAAAAGCATCAAACAATCTCCTTTACGCTACCAAGTAAACAATTCTGGAAGAAACTGGCAACTTCAGCGAATCCATCTTTTCCTTAATGTATTATATATTTAGACACCATTTAAATTTTCTAGTGATTTATCAATAATTTATGCAGAAAAAGACATTTTTTTGCATAAAATGACAGCATAAAAATACGGCTGCCCGCTCCGGGCAGCCGTAAGCCTTTATATATTATGAATTTCTCAGGTCGATGCCGAGCATGTTTCCGATGAGGTCGTAGAGCTCAGCGGTGACCTCGATGGTGGAGATGCTCTCACCGGTAAGTCCGAATACCGCGAACAGCACGGTTGCGGCTCTTGCCCTGGGATTGACTATCCTGAGGACGCCTTCCTCATTTCCTCTTTCGAGAAGAGCTTCGAAGGAATCGAGAAGTTTGTAATAGGTGCTTATCCTTACGCAGTCGAGCTGGTAACGGAGAGTCTCATCGCCGAAGCACCTGTCCGTATCCTCCTTATCCTCCTTGAACTGTCTCATGCAGAAGTACACGAAGGTCTTGAGGATCTCGATAACGGGCTGCTCTTTGTTGACCATCAGTGCAATAAGAAGGTCCGCAGACTTCTGGGATTTCCTGTCCAGAACGCATTTAAAGAGTTTTTCCTTGGATTCGAAATAGTGGAGCACGGTTCCCCTTACGACCTGGGCTTCCCCCGCGATATCGTCCAGATTGACGCCGTAATATCCGTGCTTAAGGAACAGATCCTCCGCAATATCCAGGATCTGCTTTTTTCTTTCTTCGGTATTGTTCATTCTTTTAGCCATATGCGTACCCCTTTTCGATAAAAACCATGAAACGAACACCGATACGGAATTATTATAGCCTTTTTATTGACATGAGGTCAACTGATGATTTGCTTTCCACTGCCCCCGGCCCCGAAAAAAAGCGCTTCACATTAATCAATCCTTAATAATCCGTTTATGACAGAAAGGGCTTTTCGTGGTATCATTAATGGGATTTACGGAGGTTTTATCGTGAGAAAATTCGGACTTAAAGCTACAGCGCTCACTGCGGTCGCGTGCCTTTCACTCACCGGCTGCAAAGCTTCATATTTCGGACTTCCCGGTCTCTTTTACGAAACCGTGGAGGCCACCGAGGATATTCTTCAGGATTCCCTTTATTACGACGGCGATCTCGGCGATGAGGATGTCGATATCTGGACCTGGCCGGATTCCGATGACCACGACGATACATTTGACTGGGACAATGAGGACCACGAGAATCCCGATGCCGAGCCGGGCACCGTCACGATTATGGTGTATATGAACGGATCGACCCTTGAGACCGAGGGCGGAGTCGCAACCGCGGATATCATGGAGATGATAAGGGCGGGCTACAGTGAAGATGTCAACGTCGTCATCCAGACCATGGGCACCAAGTACTGGTCCGAAAAGCTCGGTATCTCATCGAACAGATCACAGACATATGTAATAGGTGAGGACGGACTTGAGCTCGTTCGTGACGACCTCGGACAGCTCGATTGCACCAAGGCGGATACCCTTTATGAGTTCATCCGCTACTGCGCAAAAGAATACCCCGCTTCAAGAAATATTCTCATCCTCTGGGATCACGGCGGCGGTCCCGCATACGGATTCGGCTGGGATGAGTTTCAGGACGACTGGGAGAATCTCAGTATCGACGAAATGAGAAAGGCTCTCAAAAACTGCGATGTCCACTTCGATTTCATCGGCATGGACTGCTGCATTATGTCATGCCTTGAGGTCACATACGCACTCAGGGATTACTGTGATTACATGATCCTTTCCGAAGACTTCGAAAGCTGCCTCGGATGGTATTACACGGGCTGGCTTGAAGCACTTTACGAAAACACTTCCATTTCGACATACGATCTCGGCAAGATCCTGATCGACGATATGATCAGGAAAAACGAGAACGACAGATTCAACGGAGACAGATCGATCCTTGCACTTGTAGACGAAAGCAAGATGGAAAAGCTCTGGGATATCTGGACAGATTTTGCATACGCAAATGAAGACGCTCTCCTTTCCACCAATTTCAGCCAGGAGCTGGAAGAGACGGGAAAAGGCGAGGAACTTTCTTCAAGGCGTGCAAATCCGGACTTTAAAATGTCAGATCTGTACGATCTCTTTTTCGGTGATACCGATCTCTGGGATACGCTGGAAAACCTGTCCGACGATGACGTATATATGTCGGATTACTGTATCACGGACCTCATGGGGCTTGCATATATCATAGATTCCGATGACTCCGAAAAACTGATCAAAGCAATAGACAAGGCACTCCTCTATGTCGGTGCTACCAGCGACAATTTAAGTCTTACCGGCATATCCGTAACGCTTCCATACAATGATGCGGATCTTTACTATGAACTCGCCGATGTCCTCGACAAGAGCGGATATGACGACGAGTACATCGACTGGCTGGAGAAATTCTGCGATGCGGACAGCGACAGGGACTTCGACTGGTCCGGCTGGGGTGAAAATTTCTGGAATGAATGGGGCGAATATGAAAGCTCCGACATCTGGGGAGAATGGTGATCCGACAATAAAATAAATCAAGAAAGTGGTTAAGATAATCCCTTGACGCAAATCCCCCTCAAGGGGGATAATACCCTTGATTGATATTTTTTTAACAGGATTGTTATTTAATAAACGAAAGGAAAACGCATCATGAATTATTTTGATCTTACAGGACAGGTCGCAGTTGTAACCGGATGCTCAACCGGACTCGGAGTTCAGATGGCAAAGGCTCTCGCAAGCCAGGGTGCAAACATCGCCGCTCTCGCACGCCGCAAGGACAAGATCGACGAAGTTGCCGCAATGCTCGAGAAGGAATTCGGAGTCAAAGCGATCGGCGTTCAGTGTGATATCACCAGCACCGAGAATGTAGACGCTGCCATCGATGAAGTAATGAAGGCATTCGGACGCATCGACATCCTCATCAACAACGCCGGTACCGGAGCGGTCGCTCCCGCCGAGGAGATCACCGACGAGCAGTTCCACAATGAGATGGACATTGACCTTTTCGGAACCTTCAGGGTATCACGTTCCGTTGCTAAGAAGGCAATGATTCCCGCAAACTACGGCCGTATCATCAACATTTCTTCAATGTACGGTCTCGTAGGAAACAAGATCTGCGGAAGTGCTCCTTATCACGCTGCAAAGGGCGGTGTCGTAAACCTTACCAGGGCACTCGCTGCTGAGTGGGGTGCAAAGGGCATCACCGTTAACGCTATATGCCCCGGATACTTCTACACAGATCTTACAACCGAAACTCTCAACAGTGATTTCTTCCAGGCTAACGCCAAGACCATGATCCCTCTTGAGAGATACGGAAAAGAAGGCGAGCTCGATTCCGCTGCTCTCTTCCTTTCATCTCCCGCAAGCTCATACGTCACCGGTGTCATGATCCCCGTAGACGGCGGATACACCTGCATGTAATAATCTTACGGACAAAAAAACGCGGTTCCGATCATTTTCGGAACCGCATTTTTTTATTCCTGCTCACTGTTTTTAAATGTTTTATCGATGGCCCACTTGACTCCGTACACGGGATTCTTTATCGCATGCTTGAGCTTTTCGATGTACTCCTGCTGCTCTTTGGTGATCCTCTTAAGATCCCTGTTTTCTGCATCGAGTGTTTCGATCCTTGCTATCAGTCCTTCTCTCTCGGATGTGAATTCATCGAGTCTTCTGAAGGGCTTTCTGTAATTTGCTATCTTCTCCGCGGACAGTCCGTTTCCGGAGATCTTCTTCTGGAATGCATTCTCCATGCGGTCATATGTATCGACCATATACATATCTATACCGCAAAGGTTTGCAAACTCCTGTCTGGTCTTGATCTTCCATGCGATATTCGTATGTGTTTCGAATACGCACCTGTAAACCCTGTACCTGAGGAAGTCTATTGGAACAGGGAAATCAAAGAACCACTCGGGATCTATGCAGACGATTCCGTCATCGGTTTTAAGGAAATTGCTGAAGATCATATCCGCATCGGACTTCTTAAGTGAAGGTGTGCTCGGAGGAATCTCTATATCTCCGAAGATCTCCCTAAAGCCTTCCGTCATTTCAAATTTGCATCTGTTCTCATCCTTGACGTCACCCAGCAGTATATCAAGATGAGCCTTGAGGTCACGGCAGATATCCTCGACGGATGCCGATGAATAATCAAGGCAGTCATTGTCAAAAGAAATACCGGGAACGAAATCAAAATACAGATCGTTTCCTTTTCTGGTAAGGTGTGCAACCTTTATCGATTCAAATATCTCTTCTGTAGCAGAAGCATTCTTTTCGATCGCATCGATATGGGATACGGCTTCATCACAGGAAGGTGATTTTACTGCGTATATCTTGCCGCCCTCACAGACGATGCGTGTTCCCACTCTGTACTCCGGTGCCCTGAGAGTATTGAATTTCGCATAGAGGCATCCGGGCTCCGCATCCTCTCCGCCGTTTCTTGCGGTTATAATGAACGAATTTGCAAAATCGGGGAAAAGGCCATCGGCGCAGATCTGATCGAGTACCTTGACCTCATCGAACGAATCCATTCTTTCCCTGTCGTAATTGGGAGATCTGCTCACGATATCACCGGGAGCGGGAAGTTTTTCATCCGAATAGATCTCGAAGGGAAGCTTGTAATCAGGAACGGGGTACCTGAATGTGACTCCCGTAAAGCCTGCTGCTTTAAGCATCGCATTGAGTGCATATCCGGAGAATGTCCTTACTCTCTCGACACCGTGATAGCCCTCAATTCCTTCGTAAGCCTTACCTGTGTGATCCTCCGTCGCACCGGCGAAATACTTCATTCCATATTTGTTCTCTATCGCAATGTAGAGCTTACCGCCTTCCTTTAACAGGCTACGGCATTTCTTCAGCATATCGGTAAACGGATCGTCTGATGAAATGTAATAGATCGAATATTCGAAAACTCCGATGAGAGTTATCACATCGTATTTCTCGGTAAATTCGATGTCCTCGAAATTACCCACAAGGATCTTCAGATTATCGTACTTACTGTTTCTGTATGCGTTGATGGTCGAACGCTTTTTGGAAAGATCGACGCTCGTTACCTTGCCGCATTTTTCGCAGAGCACGCCCGTAACGGCACCGCATCCGGAGCCGATCTCAAGCGCTGAAGAATTCTTATCAAAATCTTCCCACGCAAGGATGTTCTTTCTGATCTCGGACAGATGATAAAGCTCCGCCCAGTCGTTTCCTTCGGAAAGCCTCTTGTCGATATCGCATCCGCTCTTTACGATCTCGAGAATGCGGTCTTCGACACTCTCACCGTCCGAGTAAGTATCACTGCCCTTGTAAAAGGACAGATCCATTATCACATTTCCGATCTTCTCTTCGTTCATCTTATGAGTTTATTCTCCGTCTCTTTCTTACCTATACCGCTCCAAAGGCACAGGCTGTAGGTTCCTTCTTCAATGAGCTTCTTATCGAACTTCGCCCTGAAGCCGCAGTACTCGGTATCCTTGGTCATGTTGAGACTGTAGACATCGGGCCTGTACCAGTCACCGAGCTCTGCGATATAGTGATGCTTATCATTATATATGACCATCTTCCTGCGCTGGGTGTAATTCTTCGTATAGCTTTCCGCATACGCCCAGCCGAAAAGATGGATGCATTTGAACGAATCACATTCGTCAAAGCAGATCTTGTAATCTTCCCTCACAGGCGCCTGCTGCCATCTGCTTATCTCGTCCTCAGTCATCTCCCTTACGGAAGTTGTTACGTCATAAAGCCACTTGGAGTAATCGGGCTTTTTATCCGAATGCCTGTAGGTCTGGTTGACATTGTAAAAAGGATGGGGCGAATTCTTTAATGCGTGATGCTCGTAAAGATACTCGTGCTCCTTAAGCATTCTTCTGAATTTGGTCTCGTTTATCTCATCGGAACCGCGGCTTACTGACTCCTTGTGAATCAGGCATATATCGCCTCTTACGCAGTTAACATATCCCTCGTTTATAAGGTCAAAGCAGAGTGCGACATCATTGTAACAGACACTCATGTTCTCATCAAAGCGTCCGATCTTTTCGAATACTTCTTTTCTTATTGCAAGACACGCGGCGGTAACTCCGTTTACGTCGCCCGGATAAACCGCATCGAAAACCTCGGGATCATCGAGGTAATATCCCTGGTATATATGGTTGGGACCGTCCTCGGAATCCTTCGTTCCCGCATGCTGGATCATGTTGTTATCGGGATAGATGAGAAGACATCCGACAGCACCGGTATAAGGAAGCCTTGCCTGACCCGCCATTGAACCGAGCCAACGGGATTCCGTTATCTTGATATCGTCATTTAAGAAAACAATCACATCGCCCCTCGCATCCTTCGCACCGAGGTTGCACATATATGAGAAATTGAAGTCCTTCTTTTCGTATATGTAGCGGGCTTTATATTTCTCACAGAGCTTTTCTATCTCCGCACGGTTTTCATCGGAGCTTCCGTTGTCTACGATTATGATCTCGTAATCTCTGTAGCGGGTAAGTTCATCGATGGAGCTCAGGCAGTCCCGGAGCATCGCGGGATTATCCTTTGAAGGGATAACGATACTGACAAGACCCTCGGTCTCATGATCGATGATGCATCTGTCACACTTTATGCTTACGCTGCCCTTAAGGCCTCTTCTTGCAAGAGCTCTCTTGACGGACTCCGCATCGGGTCCGGGTGCAATATAGGTTTCAGTCCTGTGGAAAAGAATACGGTCTATATGGGATACCTTCTCATTCTCGGATATCCTGAGCCACAGATCATAGAAAGCATCGCCCTCTTCGTCGGCTTTAAGACCGCCTGCATTTTCGTATGCCTTCTTTGAAAGGAATACGAAGCCACCGTAATAGTCCATAGACATAAGAAGGTCGGGAGCATAGTCGGGCTTGAAGATCGGAACGGTTCTCTTGCCGTCGTTCATCAATGTATCTTCGTCGGAATAGATCAGTCCGGATGCTTCTCCGTTTGCAAGGACTTTTCCGCACTCATAGAACGCTCTCTTTTCTAGAACGTTTCCGCTTCGTATTATCGCTATGTATTCGCTTCCGCACTCTCTTATCTTCTTATCAATATCCGCGATGCTCATTCCGCAAAGGCTAACGACGGAAGCTGCCCTGCAGGCCTGTGCGTTTACGGAATCAAGAGTTTTACGGAAGTCATCATTTTCTTCTTTTCCGGTGATGAAAGCAGTAAAAGAAGGCATTCCGGAAAGCCTGCGGGGCTTCTCATACTCTCTGTCGAGTATACGAACAAAGCCGTCGGGATCGTTTGAATAATACTTTCTCAGATGCCAATGGCGCATCGTTACAAATGTCTTACGATGGAAATATGCTATATGGGTCTCTTCGGGAAAAAAGGACCAGAAAAGCGCAGATATTTTGCTTTTAAGATTATCACCGGACATACGGATATTTTACCATAAGTGCCGTAAAAGTGGAACGCAGGGACGCTTCCGGCGTTCACGTCAAATGAAAAAGCCGGAGCACTTGGCTCCGGCCTTTTCCGCGAATCTGTTCACAGGGGTATGGAAAGGGGAATTATCCCTCAATAGCTATGTACTTATTCTGCGATCTGTCGGGAAGAGCTTCCTTCTTGGGTACGGTCACCTTAAGGATACCGCCCTTGAACTCGGCCTTAATGTCCTCCTGGACAAGTCCGTCACCGACATAGAACTGTCTCATGCAGCTGCCCGCATAACGCTCCTTGTGGATCCACTTGCCGTCCTTTTCATCCTCATCCTTATCAAGCCCCTTGGAAGCCTGGATGGTGATGTAGCCGTTATCAAGTGAAACCTGGATCTCGTCCTTGTCGAAGCCCGGGAGATCGATGTGGAGCTCATACTCCTTATCCTTCTCCTTGATATCGGTCTTCATGAGGTTGCCGGCATGATGACCGTAAAGCTTCTTCTCGGCTTTCTTCATGTCTCTGTCGTTCCATACGGGAAGATCGAAAAGATCATCAAAAAGATCGTTGTTATAAATGCTAGGGAACATCATCATAAGTCATTCCTCCTTTGTATCAAGCGTTCTGATGTGCCGTTACGGTCACCCTTGAGTTCTCTGAACGCTTTGTTTTCCTTGTTCTAGATGCAATATAACACATATTATTAGCACTGTCAAGAGGTGAGTGCTAATTATTTTGTGAAAAAATTGTGAAGCCCTAAAATACGGACTTCACAGGAGCGAAAACATTCCAGCTTTATAATTCAACATTTTCCGATAATTCCAACAATTCAGCAGCGGCTTCTATGCTTTCAACACGTATCAGATTATCATAATAATCCTGTTTTCCAAGAAGATTAGTGCCGCCATGCCATACCAATTTATTATCGATAACAGCAAATCGTTCTCCTTCATCCTCTGTAAGTCTTACATGGAATCCGGATTGTCGCATCTCATCAATAAGCATGTGAAGTTCAATAGTATCGTCAAACCCTACCGAATCCGGTTCTATTGTGATGACAGTCACCGAGACTCCTTCCTCTTGTCTGGGTTTTAACAGTGAAATAGTCCTCTCAACTTTCGACCTGCGCAAATATGGACTTGCAATCACTATTTCTTTATCTGCTTCGATCAGATCACGCTCAAAGTACTCAGTATAATCCATCCCATCGAAAATGATGTTCGCAATCTGTTTTTCGGTTATCGGCCTGGATATTACCTGATAGCCAAGTTTTCTATATGTCTTTAATCTGCTCTTATACTGCCTGTCAAAGAAGCATATGTGAGGATCAACGTAATCATATACGATTACATCCTTCTTACCCTCATAAATACGATTTAATCGCCCAACATATTGTATAAGACGCCCCTCAAACTTTATGGGTGCTGCAAGCATAAGAGTATCCAGTCTTGGGAAATTGAAGCCTTCCCCTATTTTCTGTCCTGTTGCAATAAGGATCAGAGATTCATCGTCCGGAATCCGGAGCATTCTGTCTTTTATCTCCTGATTCTGCTTCATCGTCTGTCCGCCATATATCAGGAAGACATGATCAGCCTTACCGGCAAGTCTCTCAGAAAGCATTTCCGCATGCTTTTTTAACTTAGTCAATATCACCGGAGTTCTTCCGGAAGCAACAGCCTGTTCTACATCTGATATTATCTGATCATTGCGAACGCTGCTTTCTGCGATAAGATCATCCGCCTTATGTATTTCAAGAATTTTCCCGGAAGGACTTACTACTCTTGTAAATCTTGGATAAACATACCTAGAAAGTCCCTGGGCATCTGCCTGATCCTTAACAGAGTATTTATGACGCACCGGTCCCAAAAGCATATATACGATATTATCCAGATGGTCACTACGTTCGGGAGTAGCTGAAAGGCCATATACATACTTGGCTCGGATCCTGCTCATCAGCGACTGGCCTTGAGAAGAGCCGATATGATGGCATTCGTCACAAAGAACCATTCCATAAGAATCAATGTTTGTAAAGAATTCACCTTTGTGATAAGCCGAACCGATCATAGCAAAATCTACGATTCCTGTAGTTTTATCATTTCCGGAAATCAGAGTACCTATCACTCCGTCTCTTATCTTTTCACGTCCCGTCTTTGTTTTATATACAGGAGGCTTTTCATCAATATCAAGAAATCTTTCAAATTCAGATATCCATTGCGGCAGAAGATCAGTGTTTTCAAGCAATATCAATGTGCTGACCTTTCGTCTTGAAATTATATACGCTGCCAATACTGTTTTACCAAAT
Source organism: Lachnospiraceae bacterium (assembly GCA_017617005.1). Classification (GTDB taxonomy): domain Bacteria; phylum Bacillota; class Clostridia; order Lachnospirales; family Lachnospiraceae; genus AC2028. The sequence goes on along the minus strand of JAFZWW010000130.1, from coordinate 6,645 downwards.
GCAGGTGGTGCACAAAGAATACCATTCTCATATTTTTCTAATTGAATCGCTGCCAACGTCTGTTGCTCACGCAATTCACCCTTGAAGTTTACACGTATAGGTCTGCCATAGGATCTTTTATCTGTTTTGTCGATGCATATACCCGCCTCTTTACATTTATCCTCTACCTTTTCCAATAATCCTCTGGGAATCTTTATATACCCTTCCGAATCCTTCCACATCGAGATAGTTCTAAGATTGTAATAATTCGATCTTCCGATAGCTTTGTTCTTATAAAACTCCGGATTGTCAATCGTCGCCATGCCCTTGATAAGATTCTGAATTCTTACATTAAGATTCAGTCCATCGATATATAGTCCATCATCCAAAACTATATGTAATTCATTACCGATGACATCTACCGGATCAAATCTTTCTTCCTTTTTCCAAGGACGGACAAGTCCGTTCTTTTCCGCATACTTAGTTCTAGGGACATATGAAACCTGTTCCTTATTCCAATCGGAAATGTATGTATTTATTTCTTCAAACGATAATTTCCTGACCGATTTTAATTTCCTCCACTGATCAGGATAGGCATTCCATGATTCATCTATAAATGCACTGTTTCCGTTTTTTAAGGCTCGTCCCTGTAAAGGCAGTGCAACAAGATTTCCAAGTTTGCTCAGAACATCCTGCGACGGGTACATACGGTCATAATATCGAAATGAAGGAAGATTGATAGAAACAGCGCCTCTGTCAAGTAAAGCATAACCAAAGCTTCGGGCAATAGAAGCAGGAATGGCCGTTTTAAAGAAGATCCAGATATGTGCTCCTCTCCCTAAACGGGAACGTTCAGTCAAAGCATCAATGTCAGCCTCATGACATATTCTGCGGAGTGCATCAACTTCATTCTTCCATAGATCATCATCGTTTGCATCGTCATTCTTGTAGGCATCTTTTTCATGATTATCAAAATCAAACACCAGAAAATGGCAGGTATTATCCTTAAGCAACGGATATATGCCCAATACATCCGAACAATCCTCTTTCTCACCGATAAGATGTTTTAAGATTATCTTGGGATCAAGCGGTTTCCATGATTTATATACACAATCTTCATCACAGAATGATTTTTCATTTTTAGCCTTTGGGCATTCCGGATTATCCCACCTGGCCGCACACTGGGGGAAATACCCTCCATTCCTTCCTCGTCTGGCAAATACATCTGTTCGTCCCCAAAAATAGCTGTAAAACTCTTTTGCCATATCAAGAGTAGGGTAAAACGGAATAATGCGTCCGCCCTGATCTTCGTCATAATCATCAGGGGTATCGGACGCATCAATAATCTCAGAGGAGTCATAATTAATACCATGCTCATCAAGAAGCTTCTTTAAAGTCACATTCTCATCCTGAAGCCTTCTGATGATATCGCGAAGAGAATTAAGATCATGAACTGATGTACGCATAGCAGTGCTCCTAAAATCTTGTTTTACATATTTATCTTACTAAAAAGTTCATTCACAGCCTTGATCACATCCTCAAATCCGTAAACAGCCGCATAATCATAACTATTCTGATATTCTGACCAATAGCCCTGAATACCTGAATCAGTCATTATTTGATTCATTATTTCTGTTCTTCTTTCAAGTAGTGGAGTTGAACCTCTTTGTTCCGCAGTTGCTATAAGTGCATTTCGTAATACTACATAATCCGGCTTTCTGTATATTCCGGAAGTCATGATAGCAACATCATAAAAATCTCTCATTCTCGTATTTGCCACACCACGTCTTATGATCGTCTCTAATTTTTCAGCAAAAATCGTTTCAAGATTATAAGAGAGCACAGAAATACTCCGGTCCTCAAATGAGAGTGGATAATCATATTCTATTTCTTTCGGTGTGATAACATCATTCGTTGATACATCAAGTTTAAATGGTATCTTCATAGTATCGAGAAAAGCCACCATCGAAGCCCTTATACCCGGATAATCAAAGTCATCCATTATATTTGAAACTTTGGTTATCTTAAAGCTAAGGCCATCATCTATAGGAATGTCTGTTATTTCAGTTATTATCCGTTTTATTGTTTCCTCATTCAGATCAAATCCCCGGATAGTAGTATCAATATCCATCGTAGCTCTGTTTTCAATCCCTACTATTGACGATACCAGCATTCCACCTTTAATGATAAACATATTTTTGTACTTTGAAACAGAGAGTCTTTCCAAAAATCTTTCCATAACAAATTTACGGATGATAACAAGAGATTTATTACTGTCACCATTTGCTTTATTTCTGACAATAGCTTTCAGCTGTGTTGAATTATGTATCACAGTAGCACCTCCATATACTGCTTTAGGATTTTATCTACCTTTAAAATCTTTGCATAGTTCATAAGAGTTGGAATGTCTTTATTTTTTCTTTTTACATATTCCTTTAACGCCGTTTGACGATTCTGAAGATCAACATCAGAATTCGGGCGAAGAATGTCACAAAGAGTTCTTTCAGGAGAATATACTCTTACCTCATGCCCCATGATCGTTGATGCGGTAGTTACACCCATTTCATACCATTCACGCTTAACTGTATAGATTTTCAGTCCTGATTCTCTGGGCGAAGTTGAATTGTATCCCTGCCTAACAGTGGCCGAAAACTTTTCCGGTTCTCTATCTGTCAAATCAAATAAATACAAGGAAACATTATGAGAGTAAATGATTCCAGGAAATCTTTGTTGAAGAATATAAAGTTCATCTTTCCATGCATCGGGAGACATATAAATGCCTTTTGCGATTTTTTCATAATCGTTATTTCGAATAAACTCCAAAAAATAAGTTTTTGAAATGTTCAACTCTATGGCATCGTTAGTTTTTAAAATTCCGCCGTTCTTATTTGATAACTCATACAATAAATCATATTTCATGACAATTTTACCTCCACGCTATATAATTTATCATAATATAGCGTGGAAGTAAATAAATTGAATTATCTATTATGATTATTACTGTGCCATACCTACACATTATATCAATCTATATCCCTGCCCCTGTGCCTGTGCTTTTTGGTATTTCTTTCCGGCATTGTCTGAATTCGTTGCTTCTCCTGTTCGACTTGCTCTGTCTTAGCCTTTTTATACTCGGCTTTAAAGGATTTACGATTGGACACAGGCAAATTACTTTCTGTATCACAATCATGCATTCTGAGTGAGAGCATATTAGGATTCTCTCCGTTTCTTTTTGCAAGGGTGTATTCAATCGCATTTTGGATTTCCTTCAACTGCTTTAATTCAGCGTTGACTGGCTTTAAACATGCATATAATAGGCACCGTCATATTCCATATAATCCCGACTGAATACCGAAGGCTGATCACTCTTTATGACCGCTGTAGGAAAAATGCAATGTGCCGTCTTGTAATTTCCGTATCCGGCATCAACCCCGATGATCATTTTTCCGTTTATGTTATATTCCCTGATCTTACTCATATGTTTTCACTCCTTTTTTACATTTTTTGATAACTTAACTAAGCCCCGGGACATCCCCGAAAAACCGAAAGAATTTTTACACCATTTTTGACACCATTTTGGATAAATTTGACGAAATCAGACAAAGCAAGACAAAAAGAAAAAATCCTGCAAAGCCAGTATTCATAGGCTCTACAGGACTTGTCAACAATACACGGATCTCGGAAGAACGTAGCAAGAGGTGAGTGCTAATTTATTTCTAAAAAAATAATTAAATTGCCCCGGATTCCCGAAAAATGCCGTAAATACAAGAAATCCGGGCCCGCAGTACGCGGACCCGGATTTCATTTATGATTCTTAGTTCGCACTTATATATGCGCTAAATGCCGCGAGCACCTGAAATGTATCCATGTAATATATCTCTGCCCTTTTAAAACACTCATTCATTCCTTTTTCCGTTCCGTCTCCCTCTATCACCTCGATCAGCTCAACGGTATTACCGCTTCCGATACCATATATTTCAAATTTCGGATCATATTCTTGTTCTTCGATATTCGGCGAGTAATATTTTACAAAATAAAATTTGTCATCTTTTATTGAAATATTGTACTCTATGTATCTGGTATCCTTATTTCCGAAAATATCACTCCAGATAATATTTCCGCTGCTGTCCCTGATATCTATTGCTCCGGTTTCCGCATAGCCTTCCTTCATAACCTTGCTGTAATCCACCACAATCGTCTCGTTATTTCCGTCTCCGTTAAGATCGCAGTGATATGAAGTATCTCCGTTTCCGGATGTAATTGAAACCTTATCCTTCATTGATTCTCTCAGCAGATTACTTTGAACATAAGCAGATATGAACCTGCTGCATGCAAATTCGTAATCATAATCCGGATCATCTTTATAATCCACGTCATACATATTATAAAAGAGTATTCCATAATATTCGTTTTCACCGGTCATATCAATAAAATTCACTTTATATTCTCCGTCAGGAAAATAAACGATATCACCGGGAGCCTCATACCATTTTTGTACACTATTCCGATCTGCATCTGTAAGTTGTAATATTACCGAATACGAATCTCCCGGATCTGTATCACCTTCATCAGGCGCAGTCTCAGTATCTGCTTCCGCAATGGCGGTTTCGGGCTCTTCCTGCTTGGGCTTTGTCATAAAGCAGATCGCACAGATAACACATGCGATAAGTGAGATAAGGATCACCCAGAATGCGGGCTTTTTGTAATTCAGGATTCCCCTGATCCTTCCTTTTACATCCGTTTCACCGAATGCAAGAGGACATGCTGCGATAATTTTCCTCTGTGCATTGCAGTCGAGAAGAGCCTGGGAATACGAATTGACATACTCATTGTCTTTATCACGGATGACCTTTTCATCACATGCATATTCAATGTCCCTGCATAAAAGGATATATGCAACCCAGCAGATAGGATTGAACCAGTATACTGAAAGAATGATAAAGCCGAGCGGTTTCCAGAAATGGTCTCCTCTCTTCAGATGTGCATTCTCATGTGCAATAACATAATCTGTTGTCTCCCTGCCCATACCCGAAGGAATATAGATCACGGGCCGAAAGATTCCGAGAATAAAAGGAGATACAACTTCATCGCAGGCATAAATGTTTCTGCCGATCTTCTTCGATGCACGCACTTTCATCTTAAGACGGATAAAGCTGATCAACGCATAGGCAAGGCAGCAGATGACTCCGATGCACCATACGATCCCTGCAATATAGATCACTACCTGCATGGGATTGACGCTGTCACCGATCTGAGGAGAAAGATTGGATTCCATTACAGGATTGACCGCGGTATCGATATATGCGATCCCGGAATTGATATGAGGATGTGATTCCATTGTGATATTATCCGGGATCACTTCATTACTCGGGATAAGGCTGAGAACACTTTCCGGTGAAAAAGGAATGATCAGCTTTAACGCAACGAGTCCCCACAGAAGACACATGCTCTGTCTGGGTGCCTTCTTTAAAAGAAGACGCAGGACCATGACAGCAAGAATGAGCCATGACGCGCTCAGTGACATGTTTAATATTTTTATAAATACATCGCTCATCTCATTTCCTCTTTTTATGTTCGTCGATCATTTTCTGTATCTGATCAAGCTCGGACTTCGTAAGTTTCTTCCTTGAAGTGAATGCTGCAATAAATGCAGGCAGCGATCCGTCGAAGGTTTCATCAACAAACTTCTCGCTCTTCGATGCATTGAACTGTTCCTTCGATATCACGGAAGTAACCGTGCCGTCAGTATTTTTGAACAGTCCCTTCTCGCAGAGTTTTCTCAGGACCGTATATGTGGTCGACTTCTTCCAGTTAAGTTCCTTCTCACATATCGCAACAAGTTCTCCCGATGAAACGGGTTCGTTCTTCCATATGATCTCGGCAAACTCTGCCTGAATCTCACCAAGTTCTATTTCCATGATCATCCCCTCCAAAAATGGTTTACTCGGAATAAACTAACATCAGTCTATTCCGAGTAAACCAAAATGTCAATATATCTCTGTTAATTTTTTCAGAGTGCGATCACAACATAATCGACTTCACGCAATCTTCCAGCTGACTGCCTGTTTTCTTCCCGAAATGAAATTCTTATAGATGCCTTCCTGTTTCATCAGTTCATCGTGCTTTCCCTTCTGCACGATCTTACCCTTGTCTATAACGATGATCTGATCCGCATTTCTTACGGTCTTCAATCTGTGTGCGATCATGATTATCGTCTTCTGTTTGGTAAGGTTTTCGATTGCCTCAGTCAGCTCCTTTTCATTCTCGGGATCGACATTGGCGGTTGCTTCGTCAAGGATTATGATCGGTGCATCCTTCATGATCGCACGGGCTATTGCGATCCTCTGCTTCTCTCCGCCGGATATGGTCGCTCCGCCTTCTCCTATTACCGTCTCATAACCGTTTGGCAAAGCCATGATAAAATCATGACATGCAGCCTTCTTCGCAGCTTCGATAACTTCATCCATGGTAGCCTCGGGTTTTCCGAAACGGATATTGTTGGCGATAGTATCTTCAAATAGATAAACTCTCTGGAATACGAAACTGAAATTCTCCATAAGGGAATCAAAGCTGTAATCCTTAACATTCTTTCCGCCAAGTGTCACACTGCCTTCCTGTACATCCCAGAAACGTGCGATAAGTGATGTAATGGTCGTCTTACCGCCG
>JAFZWW010000129.1 GCA_017617005.1 Lachnospiraceae bacterium | reverse complement strand
GGAACGGATTATCCTCACCGGTAGCAAAGACAGTGCTGACTATCGTAATTCTCATCATTGCTTTTGCAGTGATAGCCGCGAATATTTATCTGTCATTTGTTTTCACGCTGACCGCATCAAGCCGGATCTGCGGAAAATACAATATCCTCCAGAAAAAGGGAGTGATATTTATAACCGGCATAGTCATGTACAATATTCACCTTCTGATCGCAGAACTTTTCACACGGATAGAGTACTCATATTCAGAATGGTTGGCATTTGGCAAGGGATATGATCTGTTCGGACCGGATTGTACTCTTCTCTCCGCCATAGACCGACCGGTCATAAATATACTGATCTATGGTGTGACTGCCGTCCTGATGTACAGGATATCCGCAAATATCCTGGATAAGAAACTGGACATCTGAAAAAATCTCAATATAAGAACAAAAAACCGGAAGCATATGCTTCCGGTTTTCTTATCTCTTTAATGCTTATTTTCTCTTTACGAGTCTTCCCTTTTCGTTGACCATGTACTTCTCGTTGAATGCGGGATTCAGTTCACAGATCCTCTGATACTCATCGGGATGTGCCGCAACATACTGATATGCGACACCGGGCTTGGTCTTGATGTTTTCAGCTGACCACTTCTCGGCGAGCTTGTCGGTAAGTTTTCTGCCGACGTATACGAAAAGGAATACGGCAAGTGCCGCAAGCAGGATCGCAAGTATCACACCGATAACTTTGTTCTCCATAAGTGCTACCGCAACAACCGCGCCGACTCCGGCAGCCATTGCTCCGATATTGGCAAGAACCGAGATGAGCGTAGCCTTAGTGGAATAAGGATAGCTCCTGTAATAGATCATCATGGAAAAAACCCTCCTCAAAAAATAATATATTCTTATCCTACCGCAGAACTCTTGCAGAATGCAATGAATTCATGCTCGGGCATGGGCTTGGCATAATAGTAACCCTGGATGTATTCGCATCCCATATCGCTGAACCACTCTGCCTTCTGTTTGTCCTCCACGCCTTCGACAACGATCTCGGCTCCGAGGCTCTTGAGCAGGCTTATCGTCTGGCGGACGATCTCATAGCTTCTCGAATCGCTGAGTCCGTCGACAAGTGATTTGTCCAGCTTGATGATCCTGTAAGGGAAGCTCATGACACGGCTCAGATTGGAATAGCCCGAACCGTAATCATCAAGCGAGAATCCGTTTCCGTTGTCGGAGATATCGCTCATCGTTCTGAGCACGGCATCGGCAAGATATTCGGAAGAGGTCTCCGTTATCTCAAAATTGATCCTGTCGGGAGTGATCTTATACTCATCAAGTATATCGCGGATCTTGGATGCCATATTTGCCTGCATGCACTGGACAACAGAGAGATTAACTTCCAGAAACCTGATTCCGGAATTCGCAAGGTCACTCTCCGAAAGGAATCTGCATACATCCTTGATGACAAACTCACCTATCTGAAGAATACTTCCGCTCTTTTCCGCTGCGGGGATGAACAGAGCCGGAGAGATGAATCCGAGCTGTTCATCATGAAGTCGTATGAGTGCTTCCGCGGAAACGAACTTGCCGTCCCTTGTGGAATAGATCGGCTGATAATACATCTCGAATTTCTGGTTCTTGATCGCATCGGAGATTATCCTGTCGAGATTGTTCCTTACCACGAATTCTTTTTCGGGAACCATCTCGGAATATCTTACATATTTATTGAGGGGAACCGCATGATCGAAGCTTTCAGACAGCCTTATCAGCTGGTTTTCCGACATGATCTCATTGGGGATCATGACACCGCACATCGCAAAGTCAAGCTTGAGCCTGATGCCGTCGACAACGAACAGATCCCTCAGCTTGGGAAGCATAGCCGTCGCCGTTTCCTCGATACGGCCCACATCGTAATTCCCTCTGATTACAAATGCAAACAGTCCGTTCTTGAGATAATAGAGGTTGAGATCGACCTTCTTTCCGACCTTCAGCATTGAATAGATACTGTCCGAAATATCCCTGAGCAGGGAAAGATATGTATCATAACCCAGGGCAGATCTTATTGATGTAAGATTCTGAAGCCTTCCGAATATGACAAACGCGTCATCTCTTGAACTGAATACATTTCCTATTGTTCTCCTGAACGCGGTATATGACTTGGCTCCGGTTTCCATATCCAGATATTCTTCCGGTGTGATGACATAGAAGCTGAGGATAAGAGCCGTGGTCGCATATCCGAATACCTGCACAACGACATTCGGGTGAGAACTCTGAATATTGAAGAAGATGATGTTAATGGGGAATACGACCATGAGAGCCGCAAATCTGACTTTGTCCAGACGTTTTCTGGCAAAGCAGATGACAACGTGGATAAAGGCAAACAGTGCATAATAATATCCCGCCACTACCATTACCCACATAAGCGGTCCGCGGTGATACATAATGTCTATTTCGCTGATCCTGTCGTAGTAAAACAGCTTGTGGGTGAAGAAATTGGAAACGATCATAACGGCACTGAACACCACAGGAATTCCGAAAAGAATGGCAAGGACCGGAGTCGTTGTGATCTTTCTGAAGGTGCCTGTCATCTTGCCTACCATGTATATGTACATGGCATAATTGACAAGGTTAAGGAAGGTATATGCGGAACACCATATACTCCTGAAAGTTATTGAATATGAAAGAGGCCTCAGCCAGTATAAGGGAGCGATACGAAAGACATCTGCACAGGCAAGCACCAGCAGAAGAATGACATACTTAACAAATGCCCGGTTCTCTCTTCCCCGGTACATTCTCCTGAATATGAGTGCGGTAAAGATAGCACTAAGAATCACGATCGCCGCAAGATCAAGATAATAGACTCTATACATCTACTCTCCTTGTGATTCTCCCCCCAAGAATATTTTTACATAATTAGCTAAATTTTTCAAGGATAAGGGAAGCGTTAAGTTGTTTCATGACAGCTTCCTCCAGGCGTTTTCCGTTTACGGGTTTCGAAACAAAATCATCGAATCCCTGTCTTAAATACTCTTCTCTTGCGCCGGGAAGCGAATTTGCCGTAAGTGCGATAAATGCAGTCGCAGCATTCTTGACTCTTTCGATCTGCTTTGCACGCTTCAT